>DASXWX010000213.1:0-16164 GCA_036503395.1 Candidatus Limnocylindrales bacterium | reverse complement strand
GAACCTCGCCGCCGGTCGGGAGGAGGAGCGTCGTGAGGATCTTGATGAGCGTGGTCTTGCCGGCGCCGTTCGGACCGAGCAGGCCGAAGAACTCGCCCGGCTCGACCGCGAGGTCGATTCCGTCGAGGGCGACGACGTTCTGCGGCTTGGCGCTGTAGACGCGCCGGCGGCCGCGCGTCTCGATCGCGAGCGCGCTCGCGGGGGCAGGCATGGCGGACCTCAGCGGGCTTCGGTCGGGTCGGAGGGGGCGGGATTGTAGCAGCCGTCTCGGAATATGACCATCGAACGAGCGGTCGACAACGATCGAACGCGTGGGCTGCCTGCGGGCGTGCGCCGCGGCATCCCGTCAGAGGGGACGATGCCGGTCAGCGCATGTCGTTGCGTCCCCTCAGAGGGTCAAGACGGACACCGGATGGCCGCGGTTGGTGTCGGCTCTGCGCCTGGGAGGCAACGCTGCGACACGAGACACTCGAAGTCGTCCCCTCCGAAGCAACGGTTGCAGGTGCCGAGCGTCAGCGCGACGCGGCGCACGCAGATTTCCAATCACGTTGACGCGATGCGGCGCGGTGGACGCGGTCGATGCGTGGACGTGCATCGGAGGGGCCCGCGACCGCCCGAAATGCAACCCGGCTGGATTGTGGGGTGTCTCTGGCGACCGGGCGACGCGAATCTCGTCACAGTCGCCAATATCATCGGAAGGTCGCGCGGATCCGGCGTCGCCCGCGGCGTCACGAGGGGTCGCCCGAGGCATCGCGGGGCGTCGCCCGAGGCGTCGCGGGGCGTCCGTCAGCCCGATCGCGACGGCAGGGCCGCGGCGAGCTGGGCCGCGACGCGGGCGTCGTTGACGATGAGGGCCGTGTTGGCGCGGACGGATCGGCCGTCGGTGAGCTCGGCGATCCGGGCAAGCAGCCACGGCGTCAGCTCGGGCCCGGTCACCCCGGCTCTGTCCGCCTCGACGACCGCACGCTCGATCGCCTCCTTCGCCTCCGTTTCGTCGAGCGCGTCCTCGATCGGCACGGGGACGCAGACGAGGACGCCCGAGCCGAGGCCGAGAGCGAGATGCGCGGCGACGAGTCGCGCGGCGTCGGCAACGTCCGGAACTGACTCTGGCGACCGGATGCCGCTTCGGCGAGCGTAGAACGCCGGCACGTCCTCCTGGCCGACGGTCACGACGGGCACACCCCTGGTCTCGAGCCACTCGATCGTCGCCGGCACGTCGAGGATCGCCTTCGGCCCCGCACACACGACCGCGAGCGGGGTTCGGGCCAGCTCCTCCAGGTCGGAACTCACGTCGAGGCTGGGGCGGCCGCCGAACGCGCCGCGATGGACGCCGAACGCGCCACGGTGGACGCCCCCGATCCCGCCGCTTGCGAAGACCCGTATCCCCGCGGCATGCGCGGCGAGCATCGTCGCTGACACAGTCGTCGCGGCGAGACCGCCCGACGCGAGCGCCGCCGCCAGCGTCGGCCGCGACGCCTTGCGGACCGAACCCGGCGGCGCCGTCGCGAGCGTCTCCAACGCGGCGTCGTCGAGCCCGACGAGCATCCGGCCATCGCGAATGGCGACGGTCGCGGGGGTCGCGCCCGCGTCGCGCACCGCGGTTTCCGCGGCCCGTGCCACCTCGACGTTCGCCGGGTACGGCAGGCCGTGGCTGATGAGCGTCGACTCGAGGGCCACGACCGGGGCTCCCGAAGCCAGCGCATCCGCCACCGAGAGTGCGATGGCCAGGCGGTCACCGAGCGAGCCGTACGCGGTCACCCGAGCACGAGCTCCCGCCGCCGAGAGGCCAAATATCGGCCCGCTGCGGCATTCCCCGCCACGGCGCCCCGGCGGAGCGCAGCCACCGATCGCCAACGATCTCGCGGGACGCGGAGCCAGGCGACGAGGAAGCCGGCGTCGAAGGCGTCGCCGCCGCCGGTCGGGTCGGCGGCGCGGAATGGCCGCGTCGCGACGTCGAAACGGATGACTGGTGCTGCCGCGACGTCGCGTCGGGCCAGGACGCTCGCGCCGTCGCTGCCGCGCTTGATCACGACGACCGGAGCGAGCTCGAGGAGATCCGCGAAGTCGCCCGCGCCGCGCACGACGTCCGCCTCGGCAGCCGTGGCGAAGACGAGGTCCGGCGCGACCGACCGCACGAGTCGCCGGGCAGCCTCGCGACCGCCGGCGGCGAGCGGCCCCGCCGAGGCGAGGTCGAGCGAAACGACCCCGCCCGCGGCGCGCGTGAGCTCGACGGCCCGCAGCGCGGCCTCGGCGAGCGGCCGCCCGATCAGCGAATACGCGGGCAGGTGGAGCAGGTCCGCCCGCCTGAACCAGGCCGGCTCGAGGTGAGCCGGGGGAAGCGCGTCGGCCGCTCCGCGATCGGCGACGAACGAGCGCTCGCCGTCCGACACGACGACCGCGATTCGCGCCGTGGGCACGGCAGTTGCATGGAAGGCGCGCACGCCGACCCCGGCGGACGTCAGGTCGGCCACCAGCGACCGTCCCACCGCATCCCGGCCGACCGACGTGACGAATGACACGCGCGCGCCGAGCGTCGCCGCGACCCGCGCCGTCGTTGCCGCAGAGCCGCCCTGCCGGAGCGAGACCCGCCCGGGGACGTCGGTGCCCCCGACGAGCGGGCCGTTCGGCGCCACGACGACGTCGAGGGCGAGATCGCCGAGCACGGCGATCGCCGGACCCGACGCGGGACGGGCCGACGTGACACGACGCGGACGGAGCGAGGGCACGTCGCCGAGGATCGCACGGCCATCACGCGCCCGCCGGGACGTTTCCCGCTCCCGACCTAGAATTGGTGGGACCCCTGCCGGAGCACCGAAGCCCATGACGATCGCCACGGAGTCCATCGACCGCCTCGCCATCGACACGATCCGAACCCTGTCGATCGACGCCGTCCAGAAGGCGAACTCCGGGCATCCCGGCGCGCCGATGGGTGCCGCCCCCATGGCCTACGTCCTCTGGACGCGCTACCTGCGCCATGCTCCCAGCCATCCCGACTGGTTCGACCGCGACCGCTTCGTCCTCTCCGCGGGCCACGCGAGCATGCTCCTCTACGCGCTCCTCCACCTGACCGGCTACGACCTCTCGCTCGAGGACCTCGAGTCGTTCCGGCAGTGGGGCTCGATCACGCCGGGCCACCCCGAGTCCGGGCTGACGCCGGGGGTCGAGGCGACCACCGGTCCGCTCGGGCAGGGCTTCGCGAACGCCGTCGGCATGGCGATCGCCGAGCGTCGGCTCGCGGCGGAGTTCAACCGACCCGACCACGCGATCGTCGACCACTGGACCTACGGGATCTGCTCCGACGGGGACCTCCAGGAGGGGATCAGCGCCGAGGCGGCGTCGCTGGCGGGCCACCTCCGGCTCGGCAAGCTCGTGTTCCTCTATGACGACAACCACGTCCAGCTCGACGGCCCGACCGACTGGGCCTGGAGCGAGGACGTCCTCGCCCGCTTCGACGCCTACCGCTGGCACACCCAGCGCGTCGACGACGGCAACGACCTCGAGGCGATCGACGCGGCCATCGACAGGGCACGGGCCGACCGGCGTCCGTCGCTCATCGCCGTGCGGACCCACATCGGGTACGGCAGCCCGAACCGGCAGGACACCCAGAAGGCGCACGGGCAGCCGCTCGGCGAGGACGAGGTCCGGCTCGTCAAGGAAGCCTACGGCTGGGACCCGGACGTGCATTTTGCGGAGCCGAAGGAGGCGCTCGACCACCTCCGCCAGGCGGTCTCGAAGGGCGACGAGCTGGTCCGCCGCTGGAACGAACGGCTCGGTGTCTACGAGCGCGACCACCCCGATCTCGCCGCCGAGCTGCGGCGACGGATCGAGCGTCGGCTGCCGGATGGCTGGGCGGACGCGCTCCGCTCCAGGACCGTCGCCGTCGGCGAGGAGCTCGCGACCCGCCAGTCGAGCCAGCAGGCGATCCAGGCGCTCGCCCCGGTCCTGTCGGAGCTCTTCGGGGGCGCGGCGGACCTGTCGGAGTCGAACCTGACCGACATCAAGGGCGCCGGCGACTTCGAGGCGGACGAGCCCGGGCGGAATCTACGGTTCGGGGTTCGGGAGCACGCCATGGGCGGGATCGCGAACGGGATCGCCTACCACGGCGGCCTCCTCCCATACGCGGCCACCTTCCTCAACTTCAGCGACTACATGCGGGGCTCGGTGCGGCTGGCGGCCCTGGCCGGGCTCCACGTCGTCTACGTCTGGACCCACGACTCAGTGGGGCTCGGCGAGGACGGCCCGACGCATCAGCCGATCGAGCACTACGCCGCACTCCGGGCGATGCCGAATCTCTGGTTCGTCCGCCCAGGCGACCCGAATGAGGCGCTCGCGGCCTGGGCGCTCGCGGTCGAACGCGGTTCCGCCGGCGCGCGCGACCTGGGTGAGCGCGGCCCCGTCGGGCTGTCGCTCACCCGCCAGAAGCTGCCGACGCTCGAGGGGACCGCCGAGAAGGCGTGGCACGGGGTCCGGCGCGGCGGATACGTCCTGCGCGAGGGCTCGCGCGGCGCGAACGAGCTCGACCTGATCCTGCTGGCCACGGGCTCCGAGCTCCAGCTCTGTGCGGCTGCGGCCGAGAAGCTCGAGGCGGACGGGATCGCGACCCGTATCGTCAGCCTGCCGTGCTGGGAGCGGTTCGAGGTTCAGGATCAGCCATACCGCGATGAGGTCCTGCCGCCGTCCGCCCGCAAGCGAGTCTCGGTCGAGGTCGGCGTGCCGCTCGGCTGGGAGCGATGGGTCGGCGACGAGGGCGCGATCATCGGCCTCGACCACTTCGGGGCGTCGGCACCGGCGAAGGCGATCTTCGAGCACCTCGGCTTCACCGACGAGCACGTCGCCGAGGTCGCCCGCAGGGTCGTTCGCGACGGCTTTCATGGTCGGGTCACGTCGCCACCGATCGAGCACGGGCGGGCGGGCTCGCACCCGACGCTCGACGACGACGCGTCCGGGACGAACCGAACCGGCTCGACCGACCCCGGTCACGACTAGGGCGTGCGCGTCGCCTTCTCAGCCGATCACGCGGGAGCACCGCTCAAGGCGGAGCTGATCCGGCGACTCGCCTCGGACCTCCCCGGTGCCCACGACCTGATCGATCTCGGCGGGGACGGCTCGGACCCCGGCGACGACTATCCCGACTTCGCGCGGGCGATCGGACTCGCGATCCGGGACAGGAAGGCGGATCGCGGGATCCTCATCTGCGGCTCCGGCGTCGGCGCCTCGATCGCGGCCTCGAAGATCGCCGGCGTCCGGGCAGCCGTCTGCCACGACACGTACTCGGCCCACCAGGGGGTCGAGCACGACGACATGAACGTCCTCACCTTCGGTGCCCGGATCATCGCGATCGAGCTCGCGGTCGAATGCGCCAAGGCCTTCCTCGGCGCCTCGTTCAGCGGCGAGGAACGCCACCGGCGTCGACTGCAGAAGGTGCTGGCGATCGAGGAGGAGCTGGGGCCGAACGGGACAGGGTCGGCGCCCGCGCGCTGACCGTCCGCCGGCGCACCTCGGGCCCGGTCGCGGACCGTTCGGCCGTGATGGGCGAGAATGCGACGGAAGGTCCCGGCCGCTCCGGCGCGAGGGCCGGGCGGTCCCCACGCTGGAGGCGCGGCGCGATGCGAATCGGGTTCATCGGTCTGGGTCGGATGGGGGCGAACATGGTCCGCCGTCTTCTTCGAGACGGGCACGAGATCGTGGCCTACAACCGGACGGCCGAGAAGACCCGCGAGATCGCGACCGAGGGAGCGGAGGCGGCATTCAGCCTCGAGGAGCTCGTCGCGAAGATCGAGAAGCCGCGCGCGGTCTGGATCATGGTTCCGGCCGGCGACGCCACGGAGGCCCAGATCGACGAGCTCATGGCGCTTCTCGAGCCTGGCGACACGGTGATCGACGGTGGCAACACGAACTTCCACGACGATCAGCGTCGCCACCCCAAGCTCGAGGAGAAGGGCGTCGGCTACATCGACGCCGGCGTCTCGGGCGGGATCTGGGGGCTTGAGGTGGGCTACTGCATGATGGTCGGCGGCGAGCCCGACGTCGTGAAGCCGCTCGAGCCGATCTTCCGCTCACTGGCGCCCGACGGCGGCTACCTCCACGTCGGCGGTCCGGGCGCCGGCCACTACGTGAAGATGGTCCACAACGGGATCGAATACGGCCTGATGCAGTCGTACGCCGAGGGCTTCGAGATCATGCACTCCTCGGCCTACCACCTCGACCTCGCCGGGATCGCCCACATGTGGATGTATGGGTCGGTAGTCCGCTCGTGGCTCCTCGAGCTCGCCGCCAGCGCCCTCGAGAAGGACCAGGACCTGAAGCACCTGAAGGACTGGGTCGCCGACTCGGGCGAGGGTCGCTGGACCGTCCAGGAGGCGATCGACCTCGACGTCCCGGCGCCTGTCATCACGCTGTCACTCCTCACCCGGCTTCGGTCCCGCCAGGACGAGAGCTATGGGGCGAAGGTCCTCGCGGCACTCCGAAACGAGTTCGGCGGACACGCCGTAAAGACGGAGTGAAGGGCGAAACGCACGAATTGAGCGGCGGCGACTAGTGGCAACGAAGGCGATTCCCGGGCGCAGCAAGACCTCGTCCGACGTCGGGACGGACACGAAGACCGACGGGGCGAAGACGTCGAAGACGGCCAAGGGGCCGAAGCGCGCGCCGAGCGGCACGCAGGATGCGCCCGAAGCGACCGCCGATGCATCGGTCGACTCGCGTCGCGACGGCCAGTCGGCCGGACGCGCGACGACGGCGGCGCCGGCTCGCCCGGCCACCGGCCCGAAGGGACCAAGGACGATCCGCGAACGGCGCCTCCTCCATTCCGAGCGCCGTCGGTCGGCTCCGAAGGAGGTCACGAACCCGCTCCGGGAGGGCCTCCGGCTCGAGCGGATGCCGGAGCCGTTCGCGTTCGTGCTGTTCGGGGCCACGGGCGATCTCGCCCACAAGAAGGTCCTGCCGGCGCTCTATCAGCTGTGGCGCAACAACCTCCTGCCCCACGAGTGCCGGATCATCGCCTCGGGCCGCCGTGACTACAGCGACGACTCGTTCCGCAAGGAGATCGCGGCGAGCCTGAACAAGTACAGCCGGACGAAGCCCGAGGAGCCGCTCCTCTCCGAGTTCCTCGAGCGGATCGACTACCACCAGGGCGACCTTGCCGACGACGCGACGTACAGCCACCTCTCGGCACGGCTCGACGAGTGCGACCGGGAGCACGGGACCCGCGGCAACCGGCTCTACTACCTGGCCACGCAGCCATCCGCGTTCGCGCTCGTCATCGCCCAGCTCGGCAAGGTCGGGCTCGACCACGAGCATCATGACGGCGGCTGGCGCCGCATCATCATCGAGAAGCCGTTCGGGCGCGACCTCGACTCGGCGATCCGGCTCAACCGCGAGGTCGGGAAGGTCTTCCGCGAGTCGCAGGTCTACCGCATCGACCACTACCTCGGGAAGGAGACCGTCCGGAACCTGCTCGTCTTCCGGTTCGGGAACGGGATCTTCGAGCCGATCTGGGACCGGCGCTACGTCGACCACGTCCAGATCACGATGGCGGAGTCGATCGGGATCGAGGACCGCGGCGCGTTCTACGAGGAGACGGGCGCCTCGCGCGACGTACTCCAGAACCACCTCATGCAGCTGCTCGCGCTCGTGGCGATGGAGCCGCCCGCCTCGTTCGACGCCGACGCCCTCCGGGACGAGAAGGTCAAGGTGCTGCGGGCGATCGCGCCGATGACCGACGAGCAGGTCGCGCGCGACGTCGTTCGGGGCCAGTACGCCGCGGGCTGGGTGAATGCGGAACCCGCGCCCGCCTACCGCGAGGAGCCCGAGGTCGATCCCGAATCCGAGACCGAGACGTTCGTCGCCGCCCGCTTCGTCGTCGACGACTGGCGCTGGTCGGGGGTCCCGTTCTACCTCCGCGCCGGGAAACGGCTGCCGAAGCGGTCGACCGAGATCGCGATCCAGTTCCGCGCCGTCCCGCACCGGCTCTTCAAGGACACGGCGACCGACCCCGACCCGAATCTGTTGGCAATGCGGATCCAGCCAGACGAGGGAATCCTGCTCCGGTTCGGTGCCAAGGTCCCCGGGCTTGGCCTCGACATCCGGACCGTGAACATGGACTTCACGTACGGCTCGTCGTTCAGCGTCGACTCGCCCGACGCATACGAGACGCTCATCCTCGACGCGCTCCTCGGCGACGCCTCTCTCTTCACCCGAGCCGACGAGGTCGAAGAGGCATGGGGAATCGTGACGCCGATGCTCGATGCCTGGGCCGATCAGCCGGCGCCGATGTTCCCGAACTACGAGGCCGGCACCTGGGGACCGCCCGAATCGGACGCGCTGCTCGCCCGCGACGGCCGCCGGTGGAGACGGATCTGATGGAGGCCCCGGCCCGGCCGGGCCAGCCGATCCTGCGGTTCTCGTCCCACGCCCACTCGATCGAGGAGGTCGAGCGCGAGCTCGTCAAGATCTGGTCCACGCCGAAGCTCGTGGAGCGGAACGAGGACGGTCGCGAGGAGAGCCACATCGCGGCCCGGACGAGCGTGATGAACCTCGTCGTGATCGCCCGGCGCCCCGAGATCGGCGAGCACTGTGCCGCGATCGTGTCGGAGCTGACCGGCCGGCATCCGTCGCGGACCCTCATCCTGGCCTCGGCCGATCCCGACGGCCCGTCGTGGCTCGACGCCGAGATCCGGGCCCACTGCATGGTCCCGACCGAGGGCTCGGCCGAGGTCTGCGCCGAGACCATCTACGTCACCGCCGGCGGCGAATCGGGCCTCCACATCTCCGCGATCGTCGCGCCACTCCTCATTCACGACCTGCCGGTCACGGTCTGGTGGCCTGGTGAGCCGCTGTTCGGGGGACGTGCCTCGACCGACGTCCTGCGGCTGGCCGACCGCCTCGTCGTCGACGGCTCGTCGTGGGGCGGCGACGGCCTCGAGCGGATGGCCGCAATGGTGGAGGCGGCCCACCGCAATCGCGTCATCGTCTGCGACTTCGCGCTGACCAGGCAGTCCCGCTGGCGCGAGGCGATCGCCTCGATCTTCGACCTGCCCGAGTTCCTGCCCTACCTCCGTCACCTTCGCCGGATCGCGGTGACCTACGCGACCCACGACCCGACGGGCCGTCCCGGCGGCACGAATGTGGTCAAGCCGACGTACCACGTCGCCTGGCTCGCGTCCCGGCTGGGGTTGTCCGTCGAGCGGACGCTCGCGCCGATCGATCACGGGCCCGCCCGGACGGCAGCACTCGGTCGGACACCGATCGCCACCGCCGCGACCGTCGCCGGCGGGGGGTGGCACTCGACCCGCCCGGTGGCGATGCACCGCGGTCTCGGCGCGACACTCCGGTCCGATGGGCACACGGTCGCCGTGCTGATCCGTCCGATCCTGTCCGAGATGCCGGGCGGGACGACGCTGCGCGTCGAGCTCCTCGCCGAGCGGCGCGGGTCGGAGCTGCGGGCCGATGTCACGGCCGAGGCCGAGAGCGTCCACGTCCGCGTCTGGCAGGACGGCATCGAGGTCCTCGAACGAACATTCCGGGCAGCCCGCCGCGCGGAGAGCGACCTGCTCGCAGAGGCAATCGAGGCGAACGTGCCGGACCCGGTCGCGCAGGGCGCGCTGGAAGCGGCCGCGGCCCTCGCGGGTGGGGCGGAGGAGGAGGCGGCGACGGCATGACCGAACCACGACGCGCGACCACCACGCAGGACCTGGCCGCGGACCTCGGCGAGCCGACGGTGGAGGTGCTCGCGGACGCGCCCACGCTTGCGGCCGAGGCCGCCCACCGGGTCGCCCGAACGCTGACCGCCGCGGTCGAGCGCAACGGCGTCGCGCATTGGGCGACGACCGGCGGCTCGAGCGCCGTCGGGATCTACGAGGCGCTGGCGCGCCCCCCGCTCCGCGACGCCGTCCCGTGGGACCGGATCCACACGTGGTGGGGCGACGAGCGGTTCGTCCCGCGCGACCACCCGCTGTCGAACGCTCGCCAGGCGGACCAGCTCCTGCTCCGCGCCGACGCGTTCAGCGGCGAGAGCGGCACGGGCGTCAGCGGCGTCGACGTCGAGGATGGCAGCCAGCCGGGCGTCATCGTGCCGGCCGAGAACGTCCATCCATGGCCCTGCACCGAGACGCTCGCGGAGGGCGGCACCGCCGCGACCTGTGCCGGACGCTACGTCGCGGAGGTCGGGCGGCTGCTCCCCCTCGTCGACGGCTGGCCCGCCTTCGACCTCGTGATCCTCGGCGTCGGCCCCGACGGCCACATCCTGTCGGTCTTTCCGGACAGCCCCGCGATCGGCTCGCTCGACATCGCGCTCGGGATCCCCGCACCCACGCACGTCGAGCCGCACGTCGAGCGGGTGACGTTCAACCCACGAATCCTCGACACCGCCGCCGGGGTGATGGTCGTGACGGCCGGGGCCGGCAAGTCGGCCCTCCTCGCCGACGTGCTCGGAGCGCCGCGGGAGCCGCGCCGATGGCCCGTCCAGCTGGCGCGTCGGACGGGCGCGACCTGGCTCCTCGATCGGGCGGCTGCCTCGGCGCTCTCGCCGAACCCGTAGACTCCGCGCCATGCTCGACATGGGCCTGATCGGCTGGATCGTCGTCGGCTTCATCGCCGGCGGCCTCTCCGGCGCCGTCATCGGCGATCGGACGGCTCGCGGCTGCCTGCCCAACATCGTGGTCGGGATCATCGGCGGCATCGTCGGCGGGTGGATCGCGGTCCAGATGGGCTTCGGCCAGACAAACGGGTTCATCGCCGCGGTGATCGTCGCGTTCGTCGGGGCGATCGTCGTGCGGCTCGTCCTCCGCGCGCTCGACGGCGGCTCCAACCGCTGGTGAGCGACGCGCGGTCCGAAGCCGCCACCGACACTCGTCCCTACTCGCCCGGGCTCGAAGGCGTCGTCGCCGGCGAGACCGCCCTGTCGCTCGTGGACGGCGCGAACGGCCGGCTCCTCTACCGCGGCTACCCGATCGTCGAGCTCGTCGAGCGTGGGACGTACGCGGCGGTGGCGAACCTCCTCTGGACGGGCGAGTGGGATCCGCGCTCGCAGCTCCACCCGACGCCGCTGCCCGACGAGGTCCTGGCCGCCCTTCGCCTCCTGCCGCGCGGGACGCACCCGATGGACGCCCTGCGGACCGCGGTCTCGGTCTGGGGGGCGCTCCGGGCGCTCCCCTGGCCGCCGACGGTCGACCAGGCCCGGGCGCTGACCGCGTTTGCCCCCTCCGCGCTGGCCGCCTTCGGCCGGCTTCGCGATGGGAAGGAGCCCGTCGCCCCGGACGAGTCGCTCGATCTCGCGGGTGGCTTCCTGCAGCAGCTGTTCGACCGGACGCCCGATCCGGCGGACGCCCGGGCCCTCGACGCCTACTTCATCACCGGCGCCGACCACGGCTTCAACGCCTCGACGTTCACGCTCCGGGTCGTCGTCGCGACGCAGAGCGATCTGGCATCGGGTGTCTGTGGCGCGCTCGGCGCGCTCAAGGGCCCGCTCCACGGCGGCGCGCCGTCGGAGGTGGTGAACCAGCTCCACGAGATCGGCTCGCCGGAGCGGGCGGAGCAGTGGGTCCGGGACCTCGTCGGCCGTGGCGAGCGGGTCATGGGCTTCGGCCACCGCGTCTATCGCGCCTACGACCCGCGGGCCGCCGCGCTGCGCAGGGTCGCCGAGCAGATGGGCACGAACGCCGAATGGCTCGAGAACGCGGCGAAGATCGAGGACGTCGTCCTGCGCGTCCTCGCCGAGCTCAAGCCGCACCGCGTCATCAAGACGAACGTCGAGTACTACGCGGCTGCCGTCCTCCAGGGCCTCGAGCTGCCGCCTCCGCTCTATCCCTCGATCTTCGCCCTCGCCCGGCATGCCGGGTGGACCGCGCAGGCCATCGAGCAGGCGTCGACCAACCGGCTCATCCGACCCGACGTCCGCTACGTCGGCCCAGCCGAGCGCTCGCTGCCCGCCTGACCCGCGCCCCGCCGCCCGGCCCGCAGCACGAGCACGGCGAGGGTCGCCAGCGCGACGGCGGCGCCCAGGAAGAACGGCGCCTGCGGGCCGAACGCGCCGGAGATGCCGCCCGCCGCGCCCGGGCCGACGATCCCGGCGAGGTAGAGCGGCAGGTAGACGAGGTTGAGGGTCGCCGAACGACGCTCCGGCGGGACCTCGGTCGCGAGCAGCCCGAAGACCATCGATCCGGCGATCGCGACACCCGCAGCGAGCGCGACCGACAGCAGCGCCAGCGTGGCGATGCCCGGAGCAAACGGGACGAGGAGCAGCGCCACGCCGACGATGCCGATCGCGCCGACGAGGACCCGGCGGAACCCGACGCGATCCCCGAGCCATCCCCCCACCGGCGCGACGAGGGCGCCGGCCAGGGCGGCGGCGCCGAGCACGACGCCGATCGCGGATGCCAGCCCGGGGCCGGGGCCGGCCAGCCGCTCGACGATGACCGGCAGGAACGGTCGGCTCATCCAGTTCGCGAGAAACGAGACGGCGTAGATCGCGAAGATCCCACGCACGTGCGAGTCCGAAACGACCGAGCGGACGGCACCGAACGCGAGCCTGACGACGCGCCCGGCGGGGACGACGGCGGGGCGGACCTCGCGGGTCCCGAGGGCGACGAGCAGCCCCGTGCCCACCGAGAACGCGGCGGCGAGGAGGTAGACGCCGCCGATGCCGACGCGCGCCGTGTCGATGAGCCAGCCACCGAGGAGCGGTCCGACGGCGAAACCGACGGCGCTCGCCGCCCCGAACACGGCGATGACCGTGCCGAGCCGCCGGCGCGGCGTGACGTCGCGGATCGCGGCGAGCATCACCCCGGTGTTGCCGAGCTGGAAGCCGACGAGCAGGACCGGGATCGCGAGCTGGACAGGCGTCCGGACGATGGCGAGGCCGGCGAACACGACCGCCTCAACGAACGCGCTGCGGGCGATGACCGCCTTGCGCGAGTACAGGTCGGCCCACACGCCCCACAGCGGGACGAGCGGAAGACCGACCAGGAACGGCAGCGCGCCGAAGATGCCGACGAGCGTGAGCCGTTCGGCATCGCCGGCACCGAGCTGGCGGAGGTACTCGGGCAGGAACGCATAGAACTGGCTGACGCCGAGGCCCTCGACCATCGACGTGATCCAGAAGGCGGCAACGAGCCAGGGCCAGTCCGATCGACCCGCCGCCTCGTTCGCCGAGCCTTCGAGCGTCGTTTCGGCCATCGCCCTCTCGCTGACGCCGTCACGGCCGCCGAACCGCGCGCCGCGGGGCGCGCGTATCGGACCGTGCGGACCTTCGGGAAGACGGTCATTATCGATGGCGATCGGAGGCGATGGATGACACGACTGCTGACCCGGCTCATGGACGCGCAGAACGGCTGGGCGAAGCCGCTGGGTGACGCCGTCCACGGACTCCTCAACCGGATCTTCCAGTCGCCCCTTCGGCCCCTCAAGGACTTCCTCAACGGGACATGGCTCGGCCATCCGATCCATGCCGCGATCACGGACGTCCCGATCGGGGCACTGACCGTGACCGTGATCCTCGACCTCGCCAACCAGCGGGCGGCCGCCGACATCGCGCTCGTGATCGGGATCCTGGCGATGCTCGCGGCGGCGCTCGCCGGCTTCGCCGACTACACCGACACCGACGGGACCGCGCGGGTCCGGGCGAGCCTCCACTCGACCCTGATGATCGTGGCGCTGGTCGTCTACCTGATCTCGCTCGCCCAGCGCGCGGGCGACCCGATCGACCGGACGCTGCCCGTGGTGCTCTCGATCGTCGCCTACCTGATCCTGACCGCGGCCGCCTACGTCGGCGGCGACGTCGTCTACGCCCTCGGAAACATGGTCAGCCGGCACGCGTTCCGGGGATCGGGTCGGAAGTGGCTCGCGCTCGAAGTCGAGGGCGTGCCCGAGCCCGTCGATCTCGCGATGCTGCCCGAGGGCCAGCCCGTCAAGGGCAAGGTCGGGATCAACCCGATCGTCCTCGTTCGCGTCGCAGGCGTCGTCCATGCCCTCCACGAGACGTGCGCCCATGCGGGCGGTCCGCTCGCCGAGGGTCGCGTGGTCGACGGCTGCATCGAGTGCCCGTGGCACCAGTCCCGGTTCCGGCTCCGCGACGGCGAGGTCCGCCAGGGGCCGACGGTCTACCCCCAGCCGACGTACGAGCTGCGCCGATCCGAGGCCGGCGGCTATGAGGCGCGGCGGGCCTCGTAGCTCTCGGTGGATCCCGGGCCGGGGCTGTCCCTCGAGATCCCGGATCCATCGGTCGTCCTCCTGGTCGGCGCCGCGGGCGCCGGCAAGACGACGTTCGCTCGAAGGCACTTTGCCGGCGACGAGATCCTTTCCTCCGACGCGTTCCGGGCGCTCGTCTCGGGGGACGAGTCCGACCAGCGTGCGACGCGACGGGCGTTCGCGATCCTCCACCGCGAGCTTGTCCGACGTGCCGGCGCGGGGCGGCTGAGCGTCGTCGACGCGACGAACGTCGAGCGGCACGCCCGGCGGGCGATCGTGCGCCGGGCCGTGGCCGCGGGTGTGCCGAGCGTCGCGATCGTCCTCGACGTACCGCTCCGGACCGCGCTCGCACGGAACCGCCTCCGGCCGGGACGAACCGTGGCCGGCGAGGTGGTTCGCCACCAGCGCGCGCTCCTCGACGCCGTGCTGGCCCGGGGCGACCTCGGCGCCGAGGGTCACGCCGTCGTGGCGGTCCTCGACCCGGTCGCCGTGGACGCCGTGGTGATCGTCCGTCGTCCCTGGTGAGCCGGCCTGACCCGGCGTTGCCCGAGGCCCGGCAATGCCCCGGAGGCATCGGTCGGGTCGTGCGTCTGACCTCTTGATGCGCGCGGGACATGGTTGCGACGTCGCGGGCCCGGACGGCGGCGCTTGCATGCTGCGCGGGCATCGCCGCGGCACGGTTCACCCGGAAGTCATTCCCCCGGCGCATGGGATGATCAGCGACCCCCGGTATCGTGGGGCGATGGCCGTCGACTACCAGTGGCGCGGGCCATTCGCCAACGACGAGCTCAACCGGCTCCACGCCGAGGGCTTCGCGCACGACGTCCTCGACATCGACTGGCGAGGCCAGGTCGAGCGACACAGCCTCGGCTGGGGCTGTGCCCGCGAGGAGGGGCGGCTCGTCGGCTTCGTCAACCTCGCCTGGGACGGCGGTGTCCATGCCTTCGTCCTCGACACCCTCACGGCGAGGTCGGCCCGCCGGCGGGGCATCGGGACGCGACTGGTGGAGCGGGCGGTCGACGCGGCCCGCGAGGCCGGATGCGAATGGGTCCACGTCGATTTCGACCCCGAGCTGGCGGCGTTCTACTTCGACGCGTGCGGTTTCCACACGACTCCCGCCGGTTTGAAGGCCCTCTGACGGGCCGGGCCCTACGGGGACGATCCGTCGACTCGGCGCACACCTCGTGGGCATATCCCACCACCGGGAGGGATTCCGGACGCTGGCGGCGTCGAGGGACGTCCGAGCCACGGAATTCCGGTCGGAATGTGGTCATGTCCCACATTCGGACCCAAGTCATGCCTCGACGAGGCCCACCGCGCCGTCATATCCGGCTCAGTCGTGGGATATCCCCACGGGACGCGGTGACCCGCCGCGGCAGCTCGGGCCAGGAGGATCAGCGCGAACCGCCACCCGCGATGAGGGCGATCGCGAGCAGGGCGGCCGCCATCCCCAACGCGTGCTGCCGCCCGACCCGCTCGCGCAGGACGAGGATCGCGAGGATGACGGTGACGATCGGGTAGAGCGACGAGAGGACCGACGCGACGTCGAGGCGGCCTGCCTGGGCCGCCAGCAGGAAGCCTGCGTTGCCCCCGACGTCGAGCACGCCGGCGATACCGACGAGCGGCGCGACCGAACGGAGCCCGATGAACGAGGTCCGGGTCCCGACGACGAGGACGCCGATCACCGTCAGCGACGCCAGCCGGGACGCCACCAGCGGCCAGAACACGACCGTCGGCGAGACCCGATCGATGAAGACGTAGAACAGCCCGAAGCCGAGACCGCCGACCGTCGCGAGGAGGATGCTCGTCCGCCGGACACCCTGCGCCGGAAGGTCGTCCTCGCGCGCGGCCGCCGACACGAGGACGACGGCAACGAGGGCGAGGGCGATCCCCGCCGCCTGGGCCGCGTCCGGCGCGCCCTCGAGGAGCGCGCCCGCCGCGACGGGGACGGCTGCCGCGATCACGCCCGCGATCGGCGCA
>DASXWX010000212.1:0-6074 GCA_036503395.1 Candidatus Limnocylindrales bacterium | reverse complement strand
ACCGCGCAGCCGGGGACCATCGCCAGCGACTCCGGGTAGCGGACCGGAAAGGGCATCCTCCGCAACCGCCGTCGCCACTCGATCTGGCGGACGCCGAGGACCATCGCCCCCGCGGAGCAGCCGACGAGGGCCGCCCCACGCTCGTTCGCGCGACACGCCGCGTCCCAGACCGCCGATCCACGGAGCGTGGCGAGCAGGTGCCCCGGATGGCCGCCCGAGAGGTAGACGATGTCCGCCTCGCCCACGGCCTGGACGAACGCGGCGTCGTCGGCGTCCGCGCGATCCCGGACGAGCACCGCCTCGACCTCCGCGCCGAGCGCTCCGAAGTGCTCGACGCCCATCGCCGCCCAGCGCCGGAACGTCGCCTCGCCATCTGGCCACGAGGCCGTGGGCAGGACGACCACGCGGGGCCGGCGGGCGGCGATTCCGGCGAGCAGCTCACGGTCGATGTCGGCCATCGCGGGCAGGAACTCGCCGGCACCGATGAGCGCGACGGGGCCGACCATCGATCGGGAAGTCTAGGTCGTACGATCCGCCGGTGAGCATCCGGCAACGCTGGACGATGGTCGCGGCGATCCTCGGTTCGGCCACCGTCTTCCTCGACGGCACCGTGGTCAACGTCGCGCTGCCGAAGATCGGCGAGGAGCTGCCGGCGTCGATCGTCGGCGTGCTCGAGGGCGAGACCTATGCGACGAGTGGCTATCTCGCGACGCTCGCCGCGCTTCTCATCCTCGCCGGTGCCCTCGCTGACTACTACGGTCGGCGTCGAGTCTTCTCGATCGGGCTGGCCGGCTTCGGGATCGCGTCGGTCCTGTGCGGGATCGCGCCGAACCTCGAGCTGTTCGTTCTGTTCCGGATCGTCCAGGGAGCCGCGGGCGCGCTCCTCGTCCCGTGCTCGCTGTCGATCATCACCGCGACGTTCGAAGGCCCGCAGCGTGCTCGCGCCTTCGGGATCTGGGCAGCGGCGACGAGTGCGACCACCCTCGCCGGTCCGATCCTGAGCGGCCTCCTCGTCGACTACGTCAGCTGGCGGGTCGCGTTCCTGATCAACGTCCCGATCCTCGCGGTCGCCCTCTGGGCAACGCGGACGAACATGGACGAGTCGCGCGACGAGCAGGCGAGCGGTCGCTTCGACTGGGTCGGCGCGGTCGACGTCGTCCTCGCGGTCGGCGGGCTCGCGTTCGGCGGGATCCGGGGCCAGCAGACGGAGTGGTCGGATCCAATCGCCTATGCCGCACTCGTCGTCGGCGCGGTGGCCTTCGTCGCGTTCCCGTTCCTGATGTCGCGGCGGCGTGATCCGCTCGTTCCGCTCGGCCTGTTCCGGTCGCGCGACTTCAGCGCGATCAACCTCTCCACGTTCCTCATCTACGCCGCGCTCAGGTAGAGCGCGACCTTCCCGCCGCTCTTCCTGCAGGGCGTCCTCGGCTACGCGCCGTGGGCGGCCGGCGCCGTGGGTTTGCCGGTGGCCATCGCCCTGACCGTGCTGTCCACCCGGATCGGGACGCTCGCCGGGCGCTACGGGGCGCGGCCGTTCCTCGTCATCGGCCCAGCGCTCATGGCCGCCGGTCAGCTCTGGCTCGCGCGGATCCCGAGCACGAGCGAGGCCTGGCGGAGCGGCGTCATCCCGCCCGCGGCGACGTTCGTCGACGTGCTGCCCTCCATGGTGCTCTTCGCGATCGGCATCTCGTGCGTCGTCGCGCCGCTGACGTCGACCCTCATGAACTCCGTGCCCGTTCGCAACTCCGGCGTCGCATCCGCCATCAACAACGCCGTCTCGCGCGTCGGCCAGCCGCTCCTCGGCGCAGTGATCTTCATCGTCATCACGTCGTCGTTCTACGCGTCGATGGCGGACCGGGTGGCGGGCGTCGACGTCTCCAGCCCCGAGTTCCGGCGGGACGTGACGCCGCTCAACCCGCCGAAGGACGACTCACGGGCGGAGGTGGTGGCCGCCGCGAACGAGGCCTCGACGGAGTCGTTCCACCTGGCGATGGTGACGACCGCCGTGCTGCTCGCCGCGGGCGGCGCGGTGAACTGGTTCGGCCTCGGTGGTGCCGCGCGAGTCGCGCCCGGCGAGCGCCGCCGCGACGATGCCACGGAGCCGGCCGCGCCCGGCGGCTGAGAATCGACGAACCGGGCGGTCGGACGACCAACCCGGTTCGAATGAGCGGCGCGTGGCTGACTAGGCCGTCTTCTGCGAGGCCTGCCACTCCTGGAACGAGCCCCACACCATCAGGGCCGCGCCGATGATCGTCGCGAGCGCGGCAATGAGATACAGGCCACCAATGCCGAGCCACGTGAGGCCGAGCAGCGCGAAGATCCCGCCGATGACGCTGACCGCGAGCAGGATCACGGCGGTCGGCGCCGGCCAATTGACGTTCGTGTTCGGCGCGTACTCGAGGTAGAGAACGGCCAGAGCGGCGAGAGCGGCAATCAACGCGAGCGCGTTCGCACCGACGCCGTATGGGCTGATCAGCCCGATGATCCAGCCGACGATGACGACGACGGCGCCCGTCGCGATCATGCGCTCGTTGGGGTTGAACTTCGCCCAGATCTGCTGGACCACGGCCACCTCCCGTAACCCTGCCACCCGCCGTCGCAGCCCGTGCCCCGAGGAATCGGCGGGAGTCCGACGGCCCGCAGCGTACACCGCGCGTCAACGCGCCCGAAGCCCGACGTTCGTCACCCCCATACTCGGGCGGTGAGTCGCGACTGGGACGCCCGCACGTACGACGCGATCGCGGCGCCGCAGGAGCGCTGGGGGCGGGCCGTCCTCGACCGCGTGACGCTGACGGGCAGCGAGCTCGCCCTCGACGCGGGTTGCGGGAGCGGCCGTGTCACCGAGGCGCTGGCCGAGCGGCTTCCGGACGGCCGAGTTGTCGCCGTCGACGCCTCGCCATCGATGGTCGAGGCGGCCCGCCGGCGGCTCGGCCGATTCGGAGATCGGATCACGTTCCTCGTCGCCGACCTGGGCCAACGGCTGCCCCTCGCGGAGCCGGTCGACCTGATCGTCTCGACCGCGACGTTCCACTGGGTCGCCGACCACGACGCGCTCTTCGCGAACCTGGCCGACGTCACGCGACCCGGCGGCCGGCTGGCGGCCCAGTTCGGCGGCGCCGGCAACGTGGGCCGCATCCTCCACGTGCTCGCGGCGATGGGCGACGGCTGGCTCGGCCCGGCCCACTTCGAGACCGCCGAGGCGACGGACCGACGGCTGACCGCGACCGGCTGGACGAACGTCAGATGCTGGCTCCGACCCGAACCGACCCGCTTCGAGCCCGGCGAGCCGTTCGAGCGCTTCCTGACGACCGTCGCGCTCGGCCCGCACCTCGATCGGCTGCCACCCGACGCGCGCCGGCCGTTCGTCCGCGAGGTGGTCCGGCGGCTTGGCGAGCCGGTCCTCGACTTCGTCCGGCTCAACGTGGACGCCGTCCGGGGCTGAGGGCCGAATGTCGATGCCGCGGCATCGACCTCTGTCGCAGCGGGTTCGCGATTCCCGTCCATCCGCCCGGCGGACCGTTCGGGTGACGATGCAGTCGCTCGCCGCGCGGTGCGACGAGCGCCGCGAGGAAAGGAGGTCACGAGATGTTTCCGTACAAGGCCCTCGTCATCGCCCGACAGCTCGACGAGCTGCGCGCCGAATCCACGGCGCGCCGTCTCGCGGCCGCCCGGCGAGACGAGCCGATGGAGGAGACGAGGCCGCGCCGACCGTCGGTCGCCGAGGAGCCGCCGGTCGTCGTACCTCGGCTGATCGCCTACCCGTACCCGGCGCGCTGACGCCCGTCGGTCTCGCCGCTCTCAACGGCCGGCGCCTCATCGGCGCCGGCCGTCTTCATGTCCTCCGGCGTGTCCACGTCGCGAACGATCCGGCGATCGACCGGCAGCCGACCGACGCGCGTGCCGAGCGCCTCCGCCAGCGCACCGAGCCTCCGCTCGCCGCCTGCCACCAGTCGCCGAGCGGCCGCGCAGCCCGGATCGACCGAGATCGCGAGCGGCAACGGCTCGTCCCGGCCATCCACGGTGAAGAGCGCCAGATCGATGCCGCCTCGATGGAGGACGGCCGCGGCGAGCCGCTCGAGCGCCGGAGTCTCGAGCCCCGGCATGTCGCCGCCGACCACGAGCGCCACGTCGTCGGGCGCAAGCGCTTGAAGGGCGCCGAGCAGCGCCACGAGCGGCCCGCGGAACGGCTCGGGGTCCCGCGTCATCTCGGCGCCGGTCGTGCGAACGGCGTCGACCCAGCCCGGCTCCGACGGCGTCGCTGGCCCGACGACGACGATGCGGCCGACACCGGTCACTGCCCGGAGCGCCTCGATCGGGTGGAGGACGAGCGGTCGTCCGCCGAGCGGCACGCCGAGCTTGTCGGCTCCGAACCGCCGCGAGGCGCCACCCGCGAGCACCACCCCGACGACGGGTCGCTTCGTCACGGCCTGCCCGGGGGATGAGGCCGCTCGACTGAGGCCATCAGCCCGAGGGCTCGATCCAGGCTCCCTGGTCCACGCTCCGGGCCTCGATCGTCACGATCGCGTTGTAGTCCGGCACGTGCGAGGAGGCGTCGCGGAGACCCGGCGGGACGAGCGCGTTGGCCTCGGGCCAGAACATCTGGACGTTGCCCTCGCGGATCGGGGCGAGCCTCAGACGACCGGGCACCGCCCCCGTCGCGGAACGGAGCGTCACGGGCGCCCCGTCGTCGAGGCCGAGGCGCGCCGCATCTCCGGCGGCGACGAAGACGGCGTCCCGGGCCCCGCCGGTGAGCGGATCCTTCGCTCGCCAGATCATCGAGTTGAACTGCTTGCCACGCCGGGTCGCGAGGAGGAACTGGCCCGGCGCGAGCGAGCGCTCGGCCGGCGCGACCGGCGTGAAGTGGGCCTTGCCGTCCGGTGTCGGGAAGACCCAGCCCTCGCAGAGCCGTTCGCCGCCCCACTGGACCTGGTCGCCGCTCTCGCGGAGCGTCTGGATGCCGTCGTAGGCCGGGATGACCCGGGCGATCTCGTCGCGGATCGCCGCGCTGTCGTCGAGCGCGCCGAGATCGGCCCGCTCGAATCCGTCGGGGTCGACCCGGCGCGCGAGCTCGAGGTAGATCCGCCACTCGGGCCAGGCCTCACCCACGCGGTGACCCGGGATCTCCGGGCTGAACGCGATCCTGCGCTCGGTCGTGGTCTCCGTCCCGCCGCCCGGCTGCTCGTAGCGGGTCATCGCCGGCAGGAGAACGACGGCGCCACCCGGCGGCGGATCGACGAGCATCTGGCTGCTGACGACGACGTCGGTGTGGACGCGAACCGGGACGCGCTCGAGGGCCTCGCGGACGGCGCGCGGGTCGGGCAGCGTGTCGAGGAAGTTGCCGCCGCTCGACCAGAGCACGTCGATCTCCCCGCGTCCCGCGGCCTCGACGAGCTCGGCGGCCGTGAGACCGCGTTCAGGATGGACGTCGAACCCGTACGCCGCGGAGAGCTGGGCGGCGGATTCCGGGCCGATCGTCGCGCCGCCCGGAAAGACCGTCGCGTAGGCGCCCATCTCGGCGCCACCCTGGACGCCCGAATGGCCGCGGATCGGCATCAGGCCGGCGCCCGGCCGGCCGACGTTGCCGCGCGCGAGGGCGAGGTTGACGATCGCCCGCACGTTGTCGGTCCCGCAGACGTGCTGGGTCATCCCCATCGACCACACGAGGATGGTCGACCGCGACGAGGCGTAGAGGTCGGCGAACCGCTCCATGTCCGCCCTCGTCGCGCCTGACCAGCGCTCGAGATCGTCGAACGAGAGCCGACCGACCGTCGCCGCGAGGTCGTCCCAGCCGGTCGTGTGCTCTCGGACGAAGGCCTCGTCCACCCCGCCCCGCGCGATCAGGCACTTGAGGACGCCGTCGAGGAAGGCGACGTCGCCACCGGTGTGGACGGCGAACCACTCGTCGGTCATCCGGGTCCCGAAGATGGCGCTCTCGAGGTTCGAGGGGACCCAGTAGCGATCCAGGCCGGGCTCGCGGAACGGGTTGACGACGGCGACCCTGAGCCCGTTCTTGCGGGCCAGGTAGAGGTACTTCATGACGACCGGCTGGGCGTTCGCGACGTCCGCCCCGAAGAAGA
>DASXWX010000211.1:0-5429 GCA_036503395.1 Candidatus Limnocylindrales bacterium | reverse complement strand
CGACGCCACCCTCCCGCAGCTCCTCGACGTGCTCCCGAAGCCCCCGCGCGTGCGCCCGCGACCAGGCCAGCTCGAGATGGCCGCGCTCGTCCCAGTCGCAGTCGATCGCTTCGGTCGCGATCAGGTCTCGGACGTGCGAGTAGGCGTCGAGTGCGTCCGACCAGAGCTCGTGCCCACGCCCGAGCCCGAACTTCCGCCTGAGCTCTCGCGGCCCGAACTGGTAGCCGGGGTGGACGATGCCGCCGTTCCGGGCGCTGGCGCCCCAGCCGAAGCGCTCAGCCTCGAGAACCGCAACGGATCGGTCGGCCTTCGCCAGCGCGCGAGCGGCGGCGAGGCCCGTGTAGCCGCCGCCGACGACGGCGACGTCGACCCGCGCAGGAAGCTCGGTCTCGCGCCGATCGGGCAGCGCCGGCATCGACGCCCACCAGTACGGCCGCCGATCGAAGTCGGCCAGCGCAATCTCGATCGTCCCTCGCGACGCCATCGCCGGCAGGGTAGCCGGGTGGCCTGTCCGCTACTCGGCGGGGTCGGCGTACGCGACGCGGCCGCCGGCGACCGTCAGGACGACCCGACCGCTCAGGTCGCGGCCGAGGAGCGGCGTGTTGCGGGACTGTGACGCGAGGCACGACGGATCGACGCGCCAGGTGGCCGAGCGGTCGAGCACCACGAGGTCCGCCGGCTGGCCCTCGACGAGGCCCACCGAACGGCCGAGCCGACCGCCCAGAACGCGGCCCGGACCGGTCGTCAGCGCCTCGATGACGCGGGCGAGCGGCAGCCGACCGGCGTCCACGGCCGCGAGGAGCTGGCCGAGCGCCGTCTCGAGCCCGGCGATCCCGTTCGCGCCGGCCCCGAACTCGACGTCCTTGTCGACGGGGCTGTGCGGGGCGTGGTCTGTCGCGATCGCGTCGACGGTTCCATCGATCAGCGCCTCGATGCACGCGTGCGCATCCAGCGGCGAGCGAAGCGGCGGGTTGACGCGCAGGGACGTGTCGTAGGGCTCGACCACCAGCGCTGCGTCGGCCCACGGGTCGCGGGCCCGACCCTCGTCGTCGATCGCCTCCCACGACCACCGTCGCGCCCCGGCGAGCCACTCATCGGAGAGGGCGACGTGATGTGGCGTTACGTCGCAGGTGACGGGGAGCCCGCGCCCCTTGGCCCGTCTCACCGCGTCGAGCGCGCCAGCGGTCGAAAGGTGCGTCAGGTGGAGCCGGGCAGCGGGCGCGTCGCGGACCACGTCGGCGAGAACGGCGAGGTCCCGCTCGACGGCGGCGACCTCCGCGGACACCGGCCAGCCCGGCAGCCCGAGGACGGTCCCGACGAGACCCTCGTTCGCCTCGGCTCCGACGGTGAGCAGCTGGTCCTCGGGGTGGTCGACGAGGACGCGTCCGAGCTCCGCGGCGTAGAGCAGGGCATTCCGTAGCAGCGACGGGGAGGCGACCGGCGAGCCGTCGTCGGAGAATGCGACGACGCCGGCATCCGCGAGCGCACCGAGCGGTGCGAGCGTCTCGCCGCTCCGCCCGGCCGACACGCAGCCGACCGGGAGCAGGCGGACTGGCGAACCGGAGCGGCGCGCGGCGGCCAGAACCGTCGCGACGACGCCCGGGTCGTCGGCCGGCGGCTGGGTGTTGGGCATGGCGCAGACCATCGTGAACCCACCGTGGGCCGCGGCCGCCAGCCCGCTTGCCACGGTCTCGGCGGCCTCGCCGCCGGGCTCCCGGAGGTGGACGTGGAGGTCGACGAAGCCGGGGGCGACGATGATGCCCCGATCGTCGACGCCCTCCGCTTCGGAGCGATCGAGCCACGTGATCGCCTCGAGAACCCCGTCGCGGACGACGATGTCCGCGGGACCCGACCGCCGCGAGACCGGATCGATCGCCCAGGCGGCGGCGATCTCGAGATCGACGACGACTGCGCCGACCTCGGCCGACACCGGCGCGAGCACGGCCATCAGCGGGCCTCGGGCCGCCAGCCGTTCGCCTCGGCGATCAGCGACAGGACCGCCATCCGGACCGCGACGCCGTTGGCGACCTGATCGAGGATGACCGAGCGCTCGTCGACGGCGATCTCGGGCGGTATCTCGACGCCTTCGTTCATCGGACCCGGATGCATCACGAGCGCGCCCGGGCGGGCGAGCGCCAGCCGTTCGCGGCTGATCGCGTAGCGCGCGGCGTACTCGCCCAGCGACGGCAGGAGTCCCGCGGCCATCCGTTCGCGCTGGAGCCGGAGGGTCATGACGACGTCGGCGTCGCGGAGCGCGGCTGCGACGTCGGTCGTGACGCTGAACCGTCGCTCGCCGGCGACGCCGTTGCGTGCCCAGGCGTCGTAGCCACGAAGGAGCGTCGCCGGTCCGGCGACGCGGACGTCCGCACCGGCCGCGGTCAGCGACCACAGGTTCGAGCGGGCGACCCGCGAATGGAGGACGTCTCCGACGATCGTGACCGTTCGGCCCCGGAGCACCGGTTCCGGGGGCGCGGCCGTCGGACCTGCCTCGAGCACCTCCGGCGCGAGCCGTTCGACGATCGTGTAGAGGTCGAGCAGGGCCTGGGTCGGGTGGGCGTGCCAGCCGTCGCCGGCGTTCACGACGCTCCCGTCCCAGGCGTCGATCACCCGCCACGGCGCCCCCGATGCGGCGTGGCGCATCACGAGTAGGTCCGTCCCGAGCGCGCCGAGCGTCCGGACCGTGTCCACGAGCGACTCGCCCTTCGAGACCGACGAGGCGGCGACCGCGATGTTCACGACGTCCGCGGCGAGGGCCTTGGCCGCCACCTCGAAGCTCACCCGCGTTCGTGTCGACGCCTCATGGAACAGGAGAGTCACGGTCCGGCCGCGCAGGAGCGGCAGCCGGGTCGAGGGCGGATGCTCGAGCGCCGGCCGCATCCGGTGCGCCGTTCGCAGGACGTGGACGAGATCGGGCCAGTCGAGGACGTCGACGTCGAGCAGGTGGCGGTGCCGCCACACGTACGGTCGGATTCGGTCCATGTCGGCACGGCCGGAGTCGTCGTGGGCTGCCGCGACGGGCGGATCCGTTCGAAGATCCACGCTCACGCGATGTCCCCCGCCCGTTTCACGCCCCGGCCGGGACCGGAGCGAGCCGTTCGATCCAGACGCCGTCCTCGTCGTCGACCTCGGACAGCCGCACGCGCACGACCTCCTCGCGCGACGTCGGCACGTTCTTGCCGACATGGTCGGCGCGGATCGGCAGCTCTCGGTGGCCGCGGTCGACCAGTACCGCGAGGCGAATCGCGCGGGGCCGACCGTGCTCGACCAGGGCGTCCATCGCCGCGCGCACCGTTCGACCGGTGAACAGGACATCGTCCACGAGGACCACCGTGCGGTCGCCCAGGTCGAACGGGATGTCGGTGCCCTTCACCACCGGCGTGCCCTCGCGGAGGGCGAGGTCGTCGCGGTGGAACGTGATGTCGAGCGCGGCCGTCGCCGGCCGAGCGCCTTCGTTCGCGGCGATCGCCTCGGCGATCCGGCTCGCGAGGGGCACCCCGCGACGCTGGATGCCGACGAGGACGAGGTCGTCCGTGCCGGCCTGCTTCTCGACGATCTCGTGGCTGATCCGGACGATCGCCCGTCGCAGCTCGTCGGGGGTGAGGATCTGGCGACCGGTCATCGGCTCGGGCGGCTGACTCGCACGACGCCTCCTTCCCGGGCTCACGGACCCGGTCGTTAAAGGAACGCGCCCAGTCTAGCGGGCGAGAACGCCGATCAATACACCCCGATCGTGACCCAGGTCGTCCCGGACCACGATCCGCAGCCGCAGATCTCGAAGAAGTCGGGACGGTAGAGGTCCACGATCCGGACCGGCCGGAACGACGCCGACGGGCCGTAGTCGTTGATGGTTCGGACGATGCAGCCACGGTCGCCGCAGATCCGGACGATCGTCCCGCGCGGCAGGCGCATCGCGGTCGTCCCATTGTCGTAGAACGAGGCGTAGCCACTCAGCGTGTACCGCGGCGGCTTGATCGCGACGCCGAGCCGTCCGGCCGGCTGGCCGACGTCGGGCCGGTCGACCGTCGGAGCCTTCGGCGCGCCCGTCCCGGGCTCGATCAGCACCGACCCGCGGTCGATCGCGCCCTCGGATCGATAGGCAGGGTCAAGCCGACCGACGGGGATCGACGTTCGGTCAGTCGCGCGGACGAGCACGGCCTGGAAGGCTGCGGCCTCGGCGGACGGGAATGGGCTCGGGGTACGCGATCCGGCGAGGCCCGGCAGCGCCACCAGCGCGAGCGCGGCGGTGAGCGCCACACTCGCGACCAGCGGTCGCGGTCGCATGAGAGCGACACAGTAACCGGGATCGGCTCGCCGTGCACGCGATCGTTGTTCGCGCGCACCGTCCGATCACGGCGTCAGTGGACGACGAGCGTGTCCTCGGGCTGGATCGTCGTCTCGGCCGTGCCGCCCTTGGCGCCGGCCCAGGCGTACACCTTGACGACCGACGAGTCGGCGTCCTGAGGCGCGACCCAGGCGAGCCGGCCCTGACCGATCGCGTACCCCGGCTCGGCCGCCTGGTCGCTGAAGAGGGCACCGCTCGCGTCGAGCGTGCCGGTCGCGAGGTCGACGGTGTGGAGCGTCAGCCGACCGATCTCGGCGCCGGCCTCGTCGGCGACCCAGAGCGCGAGGTGCGTTCCGGTCTCGTCCCAGCGGGCGTCCCAGTCACCGAGCGGCGCGGTGGCGAGGAGCGCGACCGCGGTCGCCGGCGACGGCGAGACCTGCGCGCTCGGCGACGACCCCGGCTCGGCGCTCAATCCTCCGTCCGTCGGCGAAGCCGAGCCCGGTGCGATGAGGAGCGACGGATCCCAGCTCGCAAGCACGAGCGTGCCGTTCGCGGGTCGCCAGTCGCGGCCATTCGCGGCGACCTCGATCGTGCCCGACCAGTAGACGGCATACCTGCCCGACGGATCGACCACGGGTCGCCAGATGCCGTCGCCGGCGAGATCACGGCTGGCCGCGGTCGCGGGATCGAGCAGGAATGAGACGGATCGAGCCTCGAAGCCGGGCGTGGTTGCGGCGGCGGAGGCGGGGCCGGCATCGGCGGACTCCGCCGCCGTGGCCGAACTCAGCGGCTCGGCCCGGCTCCCCAGGATGTTCTCGCCGACCCAGGCCGAGAACACCGAGCGATGGTCGTGCGTGACCGCGCGGGCGCGACCGTCGCCGGTGTGCCAGACGTAGATGTCGGGGCCCTGGACACCGTTCGTCGGTCGAGCCGAGAAAGCGAACCACTCGCCGCTCGGCGAGTACGAGGCCGCACGGCCGGCGACCGTCAGGTTCGGCGCGATGTCGATCTGCGCGTCGCCGATCGGCGACGGGCTCGGCAGGACGACGGGCGCGGTCGGGCTCGGCGTCACCCGCGGGCTCGGCGACGGGGAGGCCGGAGGCGCGCTCGTGGGCGTCGGCGTCGATCGCGGGGAGTGCGAGGGCCG
>DASXWX010000210.1:0-2594 GCA_036503395.1 Candidatus Limnocylindrales bacterium | reverse complement strand
GCGGTTCTGGCTCCGCTCGGCCGGCTCGCCCCCGGCGACCCGGTCGCCACGGCGCGGGCCTGGTTCGACGAGCTGCGGCTCGAGCAGCCGCTCGCGGCGGGCCTGCGCGAGGCCGGTCTCGACGAGGGCGGAGCCTGGGGCGCATCGTCCCGGGTTCGGCTCCTCCTCGACCTGCCGCGGCCGACGACCGTCGGTGGCCGATCGAAGCCGGAGGTCGCCCGCCGGCTCGTCACCGCCTGGCTCGACCGGTCGAGCGTGCGTGGCGCGCTCGGCGTCAATCGCTACGAGGGCGTCGAGTGGTTCAGCCGCGAGCGCTGGCGGGAGCTCCTCGACTGGGCGCTCCTGCTTGACCTCGTCGACCCGGGCGTCACCGATGCGAAGCGAGGCGAGGCCGTCGTCCTCGCGCTCGCGGAGGCCGGCGAGCGGTCGGGCTGGCGTATCGATCGATTGCAGGAGCTCCTGGCACGTCGAGGTCGTCCGGCGTCAGGCGGCAGAGCTTCCCCGTCCGAGCCCGCATCCCCGCGGCGCACGAGTGCTCGATCGCATCGACCGTGAGCGGCGGCATCCGTGGCATCCACCACGTCCAGCTCGCGATCCCGCGAGGCACCGAGGACGAGGCTCGCGGGTTCTGGGCTTCCACCCTCGGGTTCGAGGAGATCGACAAGCCACCGGTGCTGGCTGCGCGAGGCGGATGCTGGTTCCGGTCCGGCCACGCCGAGGTTCACCTCGGCGTCGAGGATCCGTTTCGCCCGAGCGCGAAGGCCCATCCGGGACTCACCGTCGGCGATATCGGCCCGCTGATGGCACGCCTGCGGGAGGCTGGGGTCGAGGTCGTCGAGGACGACGCCTTCCCCGGATACGACCGCTTCTACTGCCTCGATCCGTTCGGCAACCGGCTCGAGTTCCTCGCCCCGGTCCAGCATGCCGAGGCGGCGCCCTCGGCACGCCCTCGAGCTCGTGCCGTCCGGTCGAGCATTCGCGCGGCGACGCCGGATGACCTGCCTGCGATCCGGCCAATCCTGGCGGCGCATGGCAACGACGGCTCGGTCGTCACCGGCGATGTCGTCGGGCCGTACGTCCTTCACGTCATCGAGCACCACGTCGCGCTCGTCTCGGAGCTCGATGGCGAGGTCGTCGCCTACGGCGCGAGCGTCGACGCAGGCGTCGCCGTCCACCTCGCGGACCTCTTCGTCCGGGCCGATCGCCTCGGCCGGGGGATCGGGCGGCCGCTGCTCGCGGCGGTCCTCGGCGACGCGACCCGACGCACGACCATCGCGTCGGAGGATCCGCGAGCGATCCCGCTCTACGTCCGCGCAGGGATGGGGCCACGCTGGACGCTGCTCAACCTCGAGGGCGACGCCTCGGGGCTGCCGGACGTCGACCCGGCGCTGTCGGTGGAGGCCGGTGACGCCGAGACGCTGGCCGCGCTCGAACGGGAATGGACGGGCTTCGACCGCCTCGAAGACCATCGCCACTGGGCGAGCCGACCGGAGGCCGACCCCTTCGTGATCGTCGCCCGAGGGGAGCCCGTTGCCTTCGGGCACGCTCGTGTGCGCCAGGGAAGCCCGCTTCGCGTGCTCGATCGCCTGCGGCTCCGCCCGGACGCAGAGCCGGTGGGACCTGTTCTCGTGGCCGTCACTCGGGCCTCCGCCGGCGGGCCGGTGACCGTGTCGCTCCCCGGCCCACACCCCGCCCTGCCCGTTCTCCTGAACGCGGGCCTGCGGATCGTCGACCGCAACGAGTTCATGGCCTCCGACGCGTCCCTCGTCGATCCCCTCCGCCTCCTCCCCGACGGCGGGCTGCTGTAGGCGGCGCACCTGAAACACCGCGTCCCCGCGAGGCGTCGTCTCGGCGGATGAGCACTCGCCTCATGGCCCCGATCGCGATCGCCGCGGCCCTCCTCGTCGCAGGCTGTGCCGGCGGCACGGCAACCGTCACCGGGACGCTCGTTGGCGCCGACGGCGCGTGCCTCTACCTCGATGTCCAGAACGGGGACGGGACGACTCGCTACTGGCTCCGGCACCTGCCGTCCGGCTACGACGAAGGCGACGAACGCGGAGTCTTCACCCCTGGCGGCCACCTGATCAGGATGGGCGCAAGGCTCACGGCCTCCGGCGCCCTGTCGTGGCTGCCCTTCGAGCATCCTTGCGACGGGAGCCACACGCTCGACGCGACGGCGATCGACTAGGCAGCCGCGGTCAGGCGGAGGCGTCGTCTTCCAGCACCCGGAACACCTCCGCCTGCGCCTTGTCGAGCGTCACCAGGCGCTGATGCGGGATACCTCTCAGCGCTCGATACGATCGGCGATGTGATCGAGCTGCGAAGCGCCCGGGAGGTCGAGCAGATGCGCCCGGCGGGGCGATTCGTGGCCGAGGTGCTCGTCGCCTTGGAACGCCACGTCCGGCCGGGCGCGAGCCTGCTCGAGCTCGACGCGATCGCCCACGACATGATCCGCGCGCGCGGCGCAACCTCCTGCTACGTCGACTACCACCCGTCCTTCGGCGCGATGCCGTTCGGCAAGGTCCTCTGCACGTCGGTGAACGATGCGGTGCTCCACGGCCTGCCGAACGGGTACCGGCTCCGCGACGGCGACA
>DASXWX010000209.1:0-15302 GCA_036503395.1 Candidatus Limnocylindrales bacterium | reverse complement strand
CGAGCACCGCGAGCCCAGGCTCGCCGCCGTCGGCCGCCAAGACAAGGCCGCCAGCGTCGACGGGAGGCACCGTCGACGACTCGGCCGGCCGGGCGGGCGAGACCGACGGCGCGCTGCTCGCCTCGGACGTCGCGGTCAACGAAGCCGTGGAGATCGCCGTCGGCGGAACCGTGTTTCCGCATCCGATCGCGTCGACCGCAAGCAGGATCGCGAGCACGCCGGCGGCCGGCGTCGCGCGGCGCGAACCGCGGAGCCGGCCGGCCCTGAGCGTCGGCGGGCGATCCTTCATTCGGCGACGTCACCTCCGATGACCGCGAGGCTGCCGGCGTCGAGCCAGAGCTCGATTGCGACGACGCGTTCCGCCAGTGAGCCGTGGGCCCGGTATTCGACGACCCAGGCGAGCCGCGCCGTTCGATCTCCAGACTCCGGCGGCGGGGCATTCCACAGGTCGTTCGGCACGACCCAGGCGAGGGTGGATCCATTGACGTCGAGCGACGGCGCCTCCGGACCGAAACGAGCGCTTACGAACGCGTCGGCGGCCTCTGCCGCGGCGGCCGGGCCGGCGGGCGTCGACGGGGCGGGCGCGAGCCCAGCCGTGCGTTCCGTGATCGAGTGGAACGTGCCGTCCGACCAGAGCGCGACGCGCGTTCCGTCGCCACGGACGGCGGCGCCGGCGACGATCCGAGGCCAGGTCAGGAGCCAGCCCCCGGCGCCCGCGGAGTGCGCGACCGTGGGCTTGCCCGCGGCCGTGACGTCGGCCGCACGGGCGATGGCAGCCGCCCGCATGGATGCCTCAGCGTCGTCGACGGTCGCCATGGACCGGTGCAGGCCCAGCGCGATGGCCGCGTGCAGCCGGCCATCCGGATTGAGCTGCACGACCGATGTCTGCTGGCCCGTTGAATTGGTCGTGATGATCTCGTCGTAGGTGGCGTGGTCGATCGTGTCGTCGACACGCCGGACCGTCGCCACCCCGACGGGCAGGCCAAGAGCACGCCGAACGGCCGCGGCCCGATCGAGGGCAAGCGCCGATGCGGTTGACGGGAGGGTGAGCTGACGCGTGGCGCGCTCATCGGCGACCAAAGGACTCTCGGCGTTCGAGGCGGAGGCGCTCACCAGCAATACGGCGAGACCGGCGAGCGTGATCGCGACGAACCGGCGAAACGACAGCCGCATGAACCTGTGCATCGCTCGCTCCTCAGGCGCAGTTCGGGCAGCTGACGGTCAGCGGTCCGGCCTTGCCGGACCAGCGGTACGCGCCCCACCAGTCCGCGTCGAAATACGAGTGGTCGAACGAGCCGGCCATGGCTCGATCGAAGGCGGCGCCGGTCCCGGAGCCGTCCGTCAGCGCATTCCAGAACCGCCGCTCGAAGTCCCACTCGTCGCTGTCCCACTGGACCCCCACGTAGCCGACGTAGAACTCGGGGCCCGCGCTGGCAGCGGAGTCGTACTTCGCCTTCGAGATCGCGAACGCGCCCGGCATCGTGGAGTCGGAGTCGGCGGCGTGACAGGTCGAGATGAAGATGAGGTTGGACTGGCGGCCGGCGCGAGCGTCCCTGATCTCGTTCGAGAAGACGACCTTCTGGTCGCAGTCGCCCGAGTCCTCCCGGAACCCCGTGTAGCGGCGTCCGGCGTCCGCGTTCCAGTAGTAGTCGCCGTGGGAGTGGACGTAGAAGCCCCAGTCGTCGTCCGTGCGGTTCAGTGTTCGTGCCCTGGTGAAGTCGGAACCCGTGAAACCCGCGGTCGAATAGCCCATGGCCTTGTAGGCCGCGACGGCCGCCGCCAGCATCTTCGCCGGGGTGTCGTTGGAGGATCCGTCGCACACGTCGAACGCGGTCTCGTTCGAATCGACGCTTGCCTGGTAGCCGAAGGCGGCGCCGGCGGCAGCGAGCGAGAGCATCCCGGCGAGCAGCGAGGCGGGCAGGATCGCGGTGGGCAGCAAGGGCGGTAGCAGGCGGCGCAACCATCGTCCGGGCGACAACTCCGGGTACCTCCTCCGGCGGTGACTGCCTGGCGGGAGGAGGGCGAGGCCGTGACGATCGCAGACGACGCTTCACTCGGACTTATCTGGAGCACGAGGATTGCCGCAACGTGCGGTTGTGGGGATATCCCACGACCGCAACCGGAATCGATGGATGTGGCACCGACGGGACCCGGAAGCGGGCCCGTTTGTGGGACGAGGACCACAAGTCGCCGGTGTTTCGGCGGCGCAGGCGCGCGTCGAACGGCAACTGCGTCTCGGTGGTGGGAATGACCCACATCCGGCCACGCCCGCTCGGGGGCCGCCGGATCCAGCCGGCGCCCGGGGCGATGCGCTAGGCTGCGCCCGACAACCGAACACGCCGCGTCGATCGCGAAGCCGGTGAGAGTCCGGCACAGTCCCGCTACGGTGACCGTCGCCCAGGCGACGGAAGTCCGGTCGCCGATCCCGCGGCAGGTACTCGAACCTTCGAGAGAAAGGGTGAGGCCGGCCGATGCGATCCACCGCCTGACGTCCCTCCCGACCGTGTCGTGCGAGGGGCGTTCCGATTCCCGGGCCCCTCGCGTCCGCCTCCAGCGAGGTCATTCCCGTGGACGCATCGCCCCGTTCGTTCCGTCGCCGAGTCGCCGTGCTCGCGCCCCTCATCGCCCTGCTCGCGGCTTGCACCGGAACCACCCCCACGACGAGCCCCTCGGTCGTACCGACGGCCACTCCCGCCCCGCAGACGGCCACGCCCGAGCCCAGACCGAGCCGCGCCTATCCGCTCACCCTGACCGACGACGAAGGCACCGACCTCACGCTCCCCGCCGAGCCCCGGCGAATCGTCTCGCTCACCCCGGGCGAGACCGAGATCCTCTACCGGATCGGCCTCGGCGACCGGGTCGTCGGCAAGGTCGAGGACATCGCGAACTTCCCGCCCGAGGCGAAGGACGTCCCGGTCGTCGCGACGTTCAACGGGGTCGACGCCGAGAAGATCGTCTCGCTCGACCCGGACCTCGTGATCGCCGGCGGCAACGGCGGCACGCCGCCCGACGCCATCGACAAGCTCCGCTCGCTCGGTCTGCCGGTCCTGGTCGTCTACGCCGCCACGGTCGACGACGTCCTCGCCGACATCGAGCTGACCGGCAAGGCGGCCGGCGCGCCCGACGCGGCCGCCGACCTGGCGGCGTCGATGCGGGCCGGGTTCGACCAGGTCCAGGCCGCGACCCGCGACCTCCCGAAGCCCCGCGTCTTCTACGAGACCGGCAACGAGCCCGCGCTGTACGGCGTGGCCGACGACTCGTTCGTCGCCTCGATGATCGAGCTCGCAGGCGCGACCCCCATCACGACCGGGAGCGCGACGGTTTGGGAGGAGCCGGTCGAGAAGCTCATCGCGGCCGACCCCGAGATCATCCTCCTCGGCGATGCGGCCTACGGCGTCTCGCCCGAGGACGTCGCGAAGCGACCGGGCTGGAAGACGATGACCGCGGTGAAGGCGGACGCGATCGAGCCGGTCGACGACATCGTCATCACCCGCCCCGGGCCGCGGCTCCTCGACGGCCTCCGCCAGCTCGTCTCGGCGCTCCATCCGGACGCGGTATTGCCGGGCGCCTCGCCGGCCGCCTCGCCGGCCTCCGGCGCGACCACCCCGGCGCCGACCTACTGACGATGGCGACCCGGACCGAGCCGGCCGCCGCGACAGTTCCCGTCCGAGCGACGCGAACCCTGTCGCGCCCGGTCGCGCTCGGCGTGGTCGGCCTGTTCGCGCTCGTCGTCGCCCTCGTCGCCGGCGTCGGTCTCGGCTCCGTGGCCGTCTCGCCGGCAGACACGCTCGGCGTCCTCGGCCACCGCCTCTTCGGGCTCCCGGCGGCCGGCGTCAGCCCGGCGGTCGACGCGATCGTCTGGGACCTGCGGCTCCCGCGGGTCCTGACGGCGATGGTCGTCGGGCTCGGCCTGGCGGTCGCCGGGACGACCTTCCAGGGCCTCCTCCGCAACCCGCTCGCGGACCCGTACGTGCTCGGCACCGCGTCCGGGGCCGCGCTCGGCGCGGCGATCGCGGTGCTCATCCCGATCCGTGTCGCGATCCTCGAGTTCGGGCTGCTCAACGCGCTCGCGTTCGGCGGCGCCCTCGCGGCGATCGCCGCGGTCTACCGGCTCGCCCGGACCGGCGGCCTCGGGGCGATGACGAACCTGCTCCTCACCGGGTACGCGCTCGGATCGCTCCTCGCCGCGGGGCTCGCGCTCGCGATGTACCTGTCCGGGAGCGCGCTTCGCCAGATCTTCGGCTACCTGCTCGGCAGCTTCGGCGACGCCTCGTGGGCACGGCTCGGCGGCGCGCTCGTGCTCGTCCTCGCCGGGTCTGCGCCGATTCTCCTGCGCGCCCGGTCGCTCAACGCCCTCCTGCTCGGCGAGGAGGCCGCCGAGCACCTCGGGATCGACGTCCGGCGAGAACGACGAACGCTCCTCGCCCTCGGCTCGCTCGTGACCGCGGCGTCGGTCGCGGTCAGCGGGCTCATCGGGTTCGTCGGGCTCGTCGTGCCCCACGTCGTTCGGCTCGCGGTGGGGCCGAACGCGCGCCTCGTCCTGCCCCTCGCGGCGGTCTACGGAGCGGTGCTGATGGCCGTCGCGGACCTCGTGGCCCGGCTCCTCGGCGAGATCCCGGTCGGCGTCGTGACCGCCGTCATCGGCGCCCCGTTCTTCCTGTTCCTGCTCCGCCGAACACGCTCCGGGTACGAGCTGTGACCGACCCGATCGTCGACCTCCGGGGCGTCCGCGCCGGCTACGGCTCGCGCCGGGTCCTCGACGCCGTCGACCTCTCGATCGCGCCCGGCGAGCGGATCGCGCTCGTCGGCCCGAACGGGGCCGGAAAGTCGACGCTCCTGCGCGTCCTCACCGGCCTTCTTCGGCCGACCGACGGCGAGGTCCGCCTCGACGGTCGGCCCGTCGCCGAGCGCTCGCGCGAGTCGATCGCCCGGCTCGTCGCGGTCGTGCCCCAGGTCGCGAGCCTGCCCTTCGCCGCCCGGGTCGAGGAGGTCGTGGCCCTCGGCCGGCTGCCGTGGGAGGATCCGCTCCGCGGTCCACGACCCGGGGACCGGGCGGCCGTCGCCGCGGCGATCGAGCGGGTCGGTCTCGGGCGCCTGCTCGGCCGCGACGCCCGGGAGCTGTCACTCGGCGAGCGCCAGCTCGTGCTGCTCGCGCTGGCGGTCGCCCAGTCGACGCGGGTCGTCGTCCTGGACGAGCCCACGGTCCACCTGGACATCCGCCACCAGGTCGATGCGATGGAGCTGCTCGCGGGCCTCAACCGGCGCGAGGGCACGACCGTCCTGGCAGTGATGCACGACCTCCGGCTCGCCGCGCGCTTCTTTCCGCGCATCGTCGTGTTCGCGGATGGACGGCTGGTGGCGGACGGCCCGCCGGAGGTGGCGCTCTCCCCGGAGCGCATCCGGCACGTCTTCGAGGTCGATCCGGAGCTGGTGCTCGCGTGACCGTCCTACGCGACGCGCGGGACCTCGGGCAGCGCCGCGAGCTCGTCGATGAAGCGGGCCATGATCCGCGCGGCCGTGCCGAGGTCGTCGATTCGAACATTCTCGTTGGGTGCGTGCGCGCGGCAGTCGTCGCGACCGGCACCGAGCAGCGTGGCGGGGACGCCGTGCTCGGCGCAGACCTGGTGCATCGGCACCGTACCGGCCATCGAGACCCTCCGGATGGTCGGCTTGTGCGCGACCGCCTCCGAGGCCCTGGCGGCAGCATCGATCAGGGGGTGGTCGGGCGGCGTCCACCAGGCCGGTTCGGCCTCCTCGAGCTTCACCTCGACATCGCCGAAGCCGGCGTTCGCGAGGTGTCGCCGGACGGCGTGGACGACCTCCTCCGGCACCTGGTCGGGGACGATCCGGATGTCGAGCCGGGCGTCGGCCTCGGCCGGGGTGATCGTCTTGTCGCCCTCGCCGATGAAGCCCGACCAGAGGCCCTGGACGTTGAGCGTCGGCGCGAACGTCATCGCGTGGAGCGCCTCACGGCCATCACGGCCGCCGATGAACCGGTCCACACCGTACTCGCGCCGATCGTCGTCGAGCCGTGAAAGCGGCATGTTGGCGACGACGTCGAGCTGCGCCTGCGTCGGTGGCCGGATGCCGACGTCGAGCCCGTCGACCGCCGGCAGCCCGTCGGGCGTGTACATCGAGGCGAGGGCCTGGGCCATCCGGACCGCGGCGTTCGGAAGGATGACCGCGGCGCTCGAGTGGGCGTCGTAGGCGATCGTCCGGACGTGGAGACGGATCACGATGATGCCCCGGCCGCCACCGGCGATCTCGGGCTTGTCGTCGGGCGTGAGGCCGCCGCCCTCAATGAGGGCCGCGTCGGCCTCGCGGAGCTCCGGCGCGCGATCGAGGAGCGCGTTGAGGCTCGGGCTGCCCGACTCCTCCTCGCCCTCGACGAGGAACCGGATTCGAACAGGCAGCTCGCCGATGCTCTCGCGATACGCCTCGACGGCCCACACCCGCGGCAGGAACTCGCCCTTGTTGTCGGTTGCGCCGCGGCCGTACAGGCGGCCATCGCGGATGTCGGGCTCGTACGGTGGCGTCTCCCACAGCTCGAGCGGGACCGCCGGCTGGACGTCGTAGTGCTGGACGAGGTTGACGGTCCGCGGCCCGTCGCCGATCTCCCCGACGACGAGCGGCGCGACGTCGGGCCGGTCCGGCAGGTCGATGACGCGAACTTCGGCCCCGGCCGCGCGGAGCCGTTCGGCCGTCCAGTCGGCCGCGGCACGCAGCGCTTCGACGTCACCCTCCTCGCTCCCGAACCGGCAGAACTGCGCCAGCTCGTCGGTCCAGGCCGTGAGTCGCTCCTCGATGAGGCGGTCGAGCTCGGCGTAGCGGTCGTCGGCCATCGTCAGGCTCGCTTTCGTTCGAGGTCGAGGAAGGGGAGGCCGGTGACCGTCGCGTCGACCCGGCCGCGGTGGCCCTCGACGGTCCACTCCATCTCGAGCCGCGTCCCGTCGGCTTCGTAGGCGGGCGGGACCGACGCGAGCGCGATCGCGGTCTTGAGGATCGGGCTCCAGCCGTGGCTCGTCACCCGGCCGACCTGGCGCCCGCGGGCGAAGACCGGGATCTGCGACCGATCGACCGCGGGCGAGATCGCCGGGGGCACGCCCTGCTCGCCGAACCGTCGCTCGATCCCGTCCCAGTCGAGCCGAAGCCCGACGAGCCGCCGGGGCGGGCCGCCCCGATCGACCTCGGCCTGGAGCGCGCGGCGACCGACGAAGTCGGCGGCCTTGTCGAGCTTGACGAGCCGGCCGAGGCCGATCTCGAACGGGGAGTACGCCTGGTCCGGCGTGAGCGCGTGGCGCGACGAGGTGTAGTCGACCTCGAGCAGGATGAGCCCGGCCTCGAGCCGGACGACGTCGAGGGCGAGCATCCCGGCCGGCCGCAAGCGAAACGGCTGGCCGGCGGCGACGAGCGCATCCCACAGGTCCGTTGCTCGCTCGGCGTCGATCCAGACCTCGTACCCGAGGTCGCCCGTGTAGCCCGTCCGGGAGACGTCGATGTGGAGCCGGCGGCGGCCGAGCTTGACCGTGGCGGGTCGGCGCCGGAAATAGCGGAGGTCGGCGAAGTCCTCGCCGGTCGCCGCTTCGAGGACGGCACGACTCAGCGGCCCCTGGAGCGCGACGGCGGCCGTCGTGTCGGTGACGTCCTCGATCGCGACGTCGAGGCCGTCGGCGTTTAGCGCCAGCCAACGGAATTGCGGGTCCGCGGCGGTCCAGCGGAACTCGTCTGGCGCGAGGCGGTGGACGGTGCCGTCGTCGATGACCTTGCCGGCCTCGTCGCACCAGCAGGTGTAGTAGACCTGCCCGACCTTGAGCTTGCTCGCGTCGCGGACGATGACGCGGTCGACGAGCCGCTCCGCGTCCGGGCCGCTCACCCGGTACTTGTAGAGGGGGCTGACGTCGATGAGCGCGGCCGCCTCGCGGATCGCCGCGTATTCGATGTCGTGGGCGTCGGCGTAGACGCTCGAGGCGAAGTAGCCCGACCACTCCCGCCACTGCATCTTCCGGTTGAGCGGCGCGGTTCGCTCGTGGAACGCGGTCCCGACGGTCACGCGCCCGAGTATGCCGAACGTTGACGTCACGCCGAGCGGTCGCACGCCGGCCATGAACCGGGCTGAGAGCCGCGTCCGTGTCATCTACCAGTGGGAGTGGTACGAGGCGGGGACGAGGGTGCGTTCGAGCCGCAAATCCGGGCGAAAGGAGCCCTCAGATAGCCGTGCGCGTCTAACAAGGCATCGCCGGAGGGCGGTCAGCGCTGGGTCAGCCCGCCCACGACTACTGGCATTGCTAAATGGCACGAAGTGGGGCGGCGGCTGGGTCCGAGCCGGCAGCCCTGGCTAAACGCGACGACGCCGAGGGCGCGGCGGTCCAGGCCCGCGCCCACCTCAGCCGCCCGAGGCGCCCGCTCGCTCGTCGGCGCCGTCGATGCCGCGCTCGCGGAGGGCGGCCGCGAACGCCTCGGGGTCGTCGACCGTCACGGTGAGCGCGGGGTGGTTCGTCCCGAACCAGCGCTGCGGCCGGACGAACTCGAGGTAGACGCCGTCCTTCGCGCTCGAGCCGAAGCTCACGTCCCAGACTCCGACGGTCATTCGCACGCCGACCGCGCGCCACCACCGGTATGGGCCCCGAATCGCCCAGCGCCGGACGTTCGCGAGGGGGACGTCCATCCGCCAGGGACCGAAGCGCGCGCGGACGCCCGAATCGTCGAGGTCGACGGAGGTCCGGCCGGGCGTGACGCCCCACGGCAGGACCCCAAGTCGCCAGGGCGTGGTCTCGAACCGGAATGGGAACCGCATTCGTTTCATCTACCACTGGGAGTGGTGTTGTGCGCGACGAAGGCCGGCCAAGCGGCCGAATTCCGGGCGGACAGCGCCCGCAGGTAGCCGTTCCTGTCTAACGAGGCGTCCCTGGAGCCTTCGGGCGGCGTCGGCGATGCCCGTAGTACCACTGCCATTGGTAAACGAGGCGAAGCGCGCGGGCGACGCCGCGGCTGCGCCGCAACGCCCGCCGCCCCGGACCCCACCTGCCGGTAGGATCACGCCGTCCAGCCAAGCGACGAGGGATCCGACCGCACGTGCCCGCGCGCTACGACGCCGTCGTCATCGGGGGCGGCCACAACGGCCTGATCGCCGGTGCCTACCTCGCGCGCGGCGGCCTCCGGACGCTGATCCTGGAGCGCCGCCATGTCCTCGGCGGCGCGGCCGTGACCGAGGAGATCGTCCGGGGCTTTCGCTTCAGCGTCGCGAGCTACGTCGTCAGCCTGCTCCGGCCCGAGATCATCCGCGAGCTGGACCTGCCCGGGCACGGCCTCCACATCCTGCCGCTCGACGGGACCTTCACGCCCCTCCGGAAGGGCGACGGACCGAAGGGCGGCGACTACCTCTGGCGGGTCAACGACCACCCCCGAACGGTCCGGGAGCTGCGGCGCTGGAGCCTCCGGGACGCGGACGCGTACGAGGAGTACGGGCTCCTCATGGTCGAGATGGCGAAGTTCATCAAGCCGATCCTCGGCCTCCTCCCGCCCGACCCGACCGGCTGGGACCCGCGCGAGTTCCTGCCGCTCGCCGGGCTCGTCCGCGACTTCCAGCGGCTGCCCGCCCGCGAGCAGGCCGTCTTCGTCCAGCTCATGACGATGTCCTCGGCCGACTTCCTCGACCAGTGGTTCGAGACCGACCCGCTCAAGGCGACGATGGCCGCGTCGGGGATCATCGGCACATACCTCGGCATCCGCTCGCCCGGCACCGCCTACGTCCTGCTCCATCACTACATGGGCGAGATCGACGGGGCGTTCCGGGCCTGGGGCATCCCGAAGGGCGGGACCGGCGGGATCTCCGAGGCGATCGGCCGGGCGGCGCGGGCCCAAGGCGCGGAGATCCGGACCGAAGCGCCGGTCGCGCGCCTCCTCACCCGCGACGGCCGGGCGACCGGGGTGGCGCTGGCCGACGGCGAAGAGATCGAGGCCGACACGGTCGTCTCGACGGCCGATGCGAAGGTGACATTCCTCGACCTCGTCGAGCCCGGGCTGCTCGACCCCTCGTTCGAGGCCGAGATCCGGCGCTTCAAGTTCCGCGGCTCGTCGGGCAAGGTCAACCTCGCCCTCGAACACTTGCCCGAGTTCACCTGCCTCCCGAACGCCGAGGATCTCGAGCACCTGCGCGGCGCGATCTCGCTGTCACCGTCGACGGACGACATGGAGCGCGCCTACGACGACGCGAAGTACGGCCGCTGGAGCGCAAAGCCGTACGTGGACATCATCATCCCGACGCTCGTCGATCCCGCGATGGCGCCTCCTGGCAAGCACGTCATGAGCTGCTTCGTCCAGTACGCGCCGTACCACCTCGACCCATCGCTCGGGTCGTGGGACGACAACCGCGAGGCGTTCGGCGATACCGTCGTCGACCGGATCGCCGAGTTCGCCCCGAACATCCGCGAGGCGATCGTCGGCCGTCAGGTGCTGACGCCGCTCGACATCGAACGGACGATCGGGCTGACCGAGGGCAACATCTTCCAGGGCGAGCTGTCGCTCGAGCAGCTCTTCTTCAACCGCCCGGTCCCGGGCTACGCCCGCTTCCGGACTCCGATCCGCGACCTCTGGCTCGCCGGATCGTCGACCCATCCGGGTGGCGGGATCATGGGCGCGAACGGCCGGCTGGCCGCCCTCGAGGTCCTCCGCGCGAAGCGAGGGGCCCTCGCCGCCGTCGGAGCCGGGCGATGACGGTCGTCGGCGGGGCCTATGACGCGGTCGTCGTCGGCGGTGGTCACAACGGGCTCACGTGCGCGGCCTATCTCGCGAAGGCCGGCTTCGGAGTCCTCGTCCTCGAGCGGCGAGAGCGGCTCGGCGGGATCGCCGAGACGGTCGAGATCGCGCCTGGCGTTCGCTCGCCGTCGATCGCGCAGACGGTCGGGCGGCTCCGGCCGTCCGTCGCGCGCGACCTCGACCTCCGGTCACACGGGCTGTCGCTCGTCGCCCCGGCGGTCCGCGTCTTCGCGCCCGCCGCGGACGGCTCGGCGGTCGTGCTGTGGGCCGACCTCGAGCGAACCGTCGAGGAGCTTCGCCGACGCGGCCTGGCGGTGGACGCCGCCGCGTACCCGCGCTTCGATCGGCTCGTCCGCTCGCTCGGCGGCTTCATTGCCGAGCTCGGCGAGACGACCCCGCCGGACATCGCCTCGCCCGGGCTCGAGGACGCCCTCCGCGGCCTCGCCCTGGGCCGCGCCTACCGCGGCCTCGGCCGGAGCGACGCGCGGACCATCCTCCGGGTGCTCGCGATGGCCGTGGCTGACTTCGTCGCCGAGTCGCTCCAGTCGGACGCGCTTCGGGCCGCGGTCGCCTGGCGCGGCGTGCGCAACACATCGCTCGGACCCTGGTCCGCGGGCACGACCCTCAACCTCCTGCAGGACGCGGCCGGCAACGACGGCGGCGCGGCCGGCGAGACGGTGTTCGCGCGGGGCGGTCCGGGCGCCCTGACCCAGGCGCTCGCGTCGGCCGCCCGGTCGTTCGGCGCGGAGATCCGGACCGGCGCGGAGGTCGTCGAGGTCGTGACGAACGCAGCCGGGCAGGCGACCGGCGTCCGCCTCGCGTCGGGCGAGGAGATCGGTGGGCGAGCGATCGTCGCGGCTGTCGACCCCAAGCAAACGCTCCTTCGTTTCGTGGATCCTGTGGCGCTCGGTCCGACGCTGCGCTGGCGGGCCGGAAACATCCGTCAGCCGGGCACGGTCGCAACCGTCTCCCTCGCCCTGTCCGCGCTGCCGGCGTTCACCGCGGCGGACGGCGACGAGCGCGTCCTCCGCGGCCGCATTCTCGTGGGCGCCGACGGCGTCGACGCCCTCGAGCGGGCGTTCGACGCCGCGAAGTACGGTCGGATCTCGGATCGGCCGGTCGTCGAAGCGACGGTTTCGTCGCTGATCGATCGGTCGCTCGTGGACGGTGCGGCCGACGGAACGCACGTTCTGCACGCGCACGTCCAATGGACGCCGCGGAAGCTGCGTGACGCCGACTGGGACGGCTGCCGCGACGAGCTCGGCGACCGCGTCGTGGCCGCGCTCGAGAGGATCGCCCCGGGCATCGGTGCGCTCGTGACGGCGCGTCGCGTGTGGACGCCGCTCGATCTCGAGCGCGACTACGGGCTCACCGGCGGCCATCCGTGGCATGCCGAGCCGGCCCTCGAGTCGTTCTTCCTCTGGCGGCCGATGCTCGGCTATGCCCGGTACCGGATGCCGATCGACCGGCTCTACCTCGCCGGCAGCGGCGCGCACCCCGGCGGCGGCGTCACCGGTGGGCCCGGCCAGAACGCCGCCCGCGAGATCGCCCGGGACCTGCATCGGCGCTGACGGACAATCCGCTCGTGCCGGACCGACCGTCCACGCTCGAGCGCCTCGTGTTCTTCTCGGATGCGGTGTTCGCGATCGCGATCACGCTGCTCGCGATTGACCTTCGCCTGCCGCCACTCAGGACACCGGACGGTGCGGGCCTCCTCGAGGCTCTGTCCGAGAGCCGCGGCGAGCTCTACGCGTTCGCCCTCAGCTTCTTCATCGTCGGCACGTTCTGGGTCGCCCACGTCCGAACGATGCACTCGATCGAGTCGACCAACGGTCGGCTGGTCGGCCTCAACCTCGTCTTCCTCTTCTTCATCGCGCTCCTGCCGTTCCCGACGTCCGTCCTGGCGGACCACGGCGACCTGCCGGCCGGCGCCATCACGTACGCGCTGTTCATGGCGGCGACGGGGCTGGCGTCCGTCGCCGTCTGGGTCTACGCGACGAGCGTGGGTCTCGCCGCCGTCGAGCCGGCCTACGCGCGCGGGTTCGCCCTCCGGCTGCTCACGACGCCGGCGATCCTCGCCGCGTCGATTCCGCTCGCGTTGGTCAGCCCGCTCGCCGCCGAGCTGATCTGGCTGCTGTCGTTTCCCGCCTCGGCCGTCGTGTCGCGGCGGCTCGGGATCGACGCCGCGGTCCGCCGGGCGCTCTCGAGCGAGTAGTCCGCCCGTCGAGCTGCCGTGACCGTCAACGGCGACGCTCGGTCCGGTTGGCGTCACTCGGACCTCACGCGGTCACGGGAAACGCGATTGCTGATCATGCGGACTCCAGGAGGCCGCCTGACTGGATTTCGCGCCAGCTGCTCGCACGCGCCTCGTGGGGGATCCCGGCGCGCGACCGCGCGATGTCCCGTGACGGGAACGGCCGAGCTGCAGAACCGCAGAACTGCCGAGCCGAAGAATGGCCGAGCTCAGTCGCCGAGGACCTCCACGTCGAATGGGCCGTGGAAGATGAGGACGAATAGGCACGGGCCGCCGCCGGCCGCCTGGTGGCGCATCGGCGAGCCTGCCGGGAAGTGGGCATACGAGCCTGGGCCGATGACCCGGCCGTTGACCTCGAGCGATCCGTCGATGACGACCATCGTGTGGGCCGCCCGGTGGCGATGCAGCCGACCCTCGACGCCGGCGGGATACCGCACCACGTAATGCTCCTCCCCGGAGGCGGGATCCTCGTACAGGAGTCGCAGCCCGATGGGGCGGTCGTACACGGCCCCAGCCGCTGCGTCCGGCGCCTCGACCTCGAGAGACCGAAGCTCGTCGACGATGGTCGCGGGTCCATATTCCATGGCGCGCATCATGGGCGGACGGGCTCGGCCGGGCCGTCGAGGCGCCGGAACGGTCCCGCGGGCACAATTCCGCCCAGTGACGGAGGCGACGCGAACGGCCGATGCGGCCAGACGGCTGGCCCGGCCCGGCGACTGGTGGCGCCACGGCGTGCTGTACCAGATCTACCCGCGGAGCTACCAGGATTCGAACGGCGACGGCGTGGGCGATCTGCCCGGGATCACGAGCCGCCTCGACCACCTCAACGGCCGCCCGGACTCGCTCGGCGTCGATGGGATCTGGATCAGCCCGTTCTATCCCTCGCCGATGGCCGACTTCGGCTACGACGTTGCCGATTACTGCGACATCGACCCGGTCTTCGGGACCCTCGCCGACTTCGATGAGCTGCTCGGGCAGGCCCACGAGCGGGGCATCCGGGTCATCGTCGACCTCGTCCCGAACCACAGCTCGGACCGGCATCCGTGGTTCGAGGAGTCGCGCGCGTCGCGCTCGAACCCTCGGCGCGACTGGTACGTGTGGCGCGACCCGAAGCCCGACGGCTCGCCGCCGAACAACTGGCGGAGCCAGTTCTCCCGAGTCGAGGGCCCGGCCTGGACGCTGGACCCGCGGACCGGCCAGTACTACCTGCACTCATTCCTCGCCGAGCAGCCGGACCTCAACTGGGCGAACCCGGAGGTGAAGCGCGCGTTCGAGGAGATCCTCCGCTTCTGGCTCGACCGCGGTGTCGACGGCTTCCGGATCGACGTCGTCCACCGGCTCGCGAAGGACGCCCTCCTCCGTGACAACCCGGAGCCGCCGCCGGACGTCGACCCGCTCGACTGGCTGAAGACGGTGCGGCCGTTCAGCCAGGATCGGCCCGAGGTCCACGACATCATCCGGTCGTGGCGGACGATCCTCGATTCGTACGGCGGGAACCGGATGACCGTCGGCGAGGTCTACCTGCTCAATCCGGAACGGCTCGTCGAGTACTACGGCAGCGGCACCGACGAGCTCGATCTCGCGTTCAACTTCTCGTTCCTGCGGGCGCCCTTCGTGGCCGACGCGTTCCGCAGCAACGTCGAGGAGTTCGAGCGGCTGCTGCCGAGGGATGCCTGGCCGGACTACACCCTCTCGAACCACGACCACCCCCGGGCCGTGTCGCGCTATGCGCCCGACGGCGACCTCGATCGTGGCCGGCGCCGGTCGCGGCTGCTCATGCTCATGCTCCTGACGTTGCGCGGCACGCCCTTCCTCTACGAGGGCGAGGAGATCGCGATGGCCGACGGGCCCGTGCCCGCTGATCGCGTCGTCGACGTCGACGGTCGCGACCCGGAGCGGACGCCCATGCAGTGGGACGGCGGTCCGAATGCGGGGTTCAGCGAAGGCCCGACGTGGCTGCCGGTCTCGCCCGAGGCCGGGACCGTGAACGTCGCCGCCCAGCGTGACGACCCGCGCTCTATGCTCCGCCTCACTCGCGACGTGATCGCCCTCCGGGGCCGGACACCCGCGCTCTACGCGGGGTCGTACACGACCCTCGGCGCGCCCGACGGCGTCTACGCGTACGAGCGGACGTCCGCCGACGGCGAGCGGTGGCGGGTGCTCCTCAACTTCGCGCCCGACCCCGTCGCCGTCGGCGGCGGCGGGCGGCTGTGCGCCTCCTCGGACCCGGACCGACCCGTGGGCGCCGACGCCACTGCGTCCCTCGAGCTCGGCCCCGAGGAGGGCGTCCTCC
>DASXWX010000208.1:0-5926 GCA_036503395.1 Candidatus Limnocylindrales bacterium | reverse complement strand
CGATGGAGTCGATGCCACCGAGGCCGAGGTGGTCGCCGGTCACGTTGGTCACCACCGCGACGTCGGTCCGGTCGTAGCCGAGCCCCTCCCGGAGGATGCCGCCGCGCGCGACCTCGAAGACCGCGGTGTCGACCGTCGGGTTCTGGAGGACCATCCGGGCCGACTTCGGGCCCGACATGTCGCCCTTCTTCATGAGCCGGCCGTCGATGACGATCCCGTCTGTCGACGTCAGCCCCACGCGGCGGCCCATCAGCTTGAGGATGTGGGCGATCATCCGCACGGTCGTCGTCTTGCCGTTCGTGCCGGTAACCGCGACGATCGGGATCCGCGACGGGGTCCCGGGTGGGAAGAGCAGGTCGATGACGGGCTTCGCGACGTACTGCGGCTCGCCCTCCGTCGGATGGGTGTGCATCCGGAACCCGGGCGCGGCGTTCACCTCGACGATCGCGCCACCGGTCTCGCGCACGGGCGTCGCGATGTCGGGGCAGATGAAGTCGATGCCGGCCACGTCGAGGCCGACGACGCGGGCGGCGGTCTCCGCGATCTCGACGTTGTCCGGATGGGCCTCCATCGTCCGATCGATCGAGGTCCCGCCGGTCGACATGTTGCCGGTCGCGACCAGGCGGACGCGGCGGCCGGCCTCGGGGACCGAATAGACCGTCAGGCCCTCGGTCCCGAGCATCGTCTCGGCCTTCGAATCGAGCGCGATCCGGGTCAGGACCTTCTCGTGGCCGATGCCGCGCCGGGGGTCGGCGTTTGCCACGTCGACGAGCTCGCGGATCGTGTGCTCGCCGTCGCCGACGACCGAGGCCGGGACGCGCTCGGCCACGGCCGCGACGCGACCGCCGATCACGAGGACCCGGTAGTCGTTGCCGGCCACGAACGTCTCCACGACGACGTCGCCCGAGCGGCTCTGGCGGAGCGCCTCCGGAAAGGCGGCCCGGACCGCCTCGTCGTCGCGCAGGTCGAGCGCCACGCCCCGGCCGTGGTTGCCGTCGAGCGGCTTGACGACCACCGGGAAGCCGAGCCGGCGGCCGGCGGCGATCGCGGCCTCCACCTCGTCAACGACTTCGCTCCGGGGCACCGGCAGGCCGGCCGAGTCGAGGAGGTGGTTGGTGAGGCTCTTGTCGCTGGCGAGGTCGACTGCGATCGCGCTCGTTCGCGAGGTCATCGTCGCCCGGATCCGCTGCTGGTGGAGGCCCTGGCCGAGCTGGACGAGCGAGTGGCGGTCCAGGCGGATGAACGGAATGTCGCGGCTGACCGCCTCGTCGATGAGGGCCTGCGTCGACGGACCGAACGCGAGCCGATCGGCGAGCCGGATCAGCCCCTCGATCGCCTCGACGAGATCTATCTCGAACGCGGGGTCGTCGGGGGCGACGAGGTGGTTGACCAGGCGGACGGCGATCCGCCCCGCCTCGAGCCCGACCTGCTCCTCGCGGTATTGGTAGATGACGTTGTATTGCCCGCGTGGGCCGGCGCCGCGGGTCTTGCCGCCGCGAACGTCGGTGCCGGCGAGGTTCTGGAGCTCGAGCGCGACGTGCTCCGAGACATGGCCGAGCCACGTCCCCTCCTGGAGGCGGGTCACGAAGCCACCCCTCCGTCCGAGTGAGCAGGCGTGCTCCTCGAGCGACGGCAGGAGCCCGACGAGCGCATCGGCGAAGCCCGGGATCGTATTGCTCGGGAAGTCCTCGAGTACGCCGAGGTCCACGAGCATCCGGATGACAGGCTCGCGGGCCCAGTAGTTCGGGCCACGGAGGACACGGAAGTCGAGGATCCGGAGGGTCGGCTGGGGGACGAGGGCGCGGGGGCCCGTTCGGCTGCTCGCGCGCTTCGAGCGCGTCCCGTTCGATCGGCCGTCCCTGGCGTCGGCGGAGTCCGCGGCGACCGGACGGCTCGTGGTTCGTCGCGGCGTGCGCGCGGATGTCGCCTCGCGCGCCATCGCCCGCCTACTCGGAGGCGGCGGCTTCGGCCGCGAAGCCGGGCATCGCGCGGAGCGCCGGTGAGGCGACGCCGCGACGGCGCAGATCGAACCGGTAGCCCGACGGCAGCGAGTGGAGGATCACGTTGCTGATCATGATCGGACGATGGCCCTGGACTTCCCAGGCGTTCGTGTCCGAGGTGCTGCCGTCGACGATCGTGACGCTGCCGCGGCCGATCACCTCGAGGACCTGGTCGGGGCCGACGACGCCGGCGGTGTCCTCGTCGATGCCGAGGCCGAGCAGGCTGGGGTTCTGGGCGATCAGGCTCAGCAGTCGACCGATCCGGTTGCGCTGCTGGAAGTGCTGGTCGACGACGACGCCGGGCAGGATCCCGAGCCCGGACGCGAGCTGGGCCATGCGGAGCTTCGGCGTCGCACCCGAGGCACCGAACGCGATCATGTGCGCCGACATCGCCGACGCGCCTGCGCTCGTGCCCGCAACGGCCGCTCCATGGTGGAACCGCTCGACGATCGCATCGCCGAGGTGCGTCCCGGTGATCGTCGAGGCGAGCCGGAGCTGATTGCCGCCCGTCAGGAAGATGCCGGTGGCGTCGCGAAGCAGGAAGGCGGTCCGCTCGTCGTTCGCCTCGGCCCGCGTCATTGCGTGGATCGGGCGGGTCTGGCGGGCGCCGAGCTCGGCGAAGACCGTCGCGTATCGCTCGCCCGCCTCGGCGCCGAGCGAGCTGGCCGTGCTGATCACGCAGAGCGTCGCGTCGGCGCCACCGGCGAGGGCCACGAACCGGCTGAGGATGATCCGGTCGCGGACCTTGTCCTCGGCACCGCCGATCACGATCGCGCTGCCGTTCGCCATGGCCGGCGAGTATAGCCGCGGCGAGAGGTCCCTCCCCCGACGCCGATCCCGGAGGGCGACAGCCCGCGTGCGGCCCCCGATGACGGCGATGCGACAATCCGGGCCGTGAGCGACCGCCTCGGACGCCTGAGCGACCGGCTCCACGACGAGCTCTCGGAGCAGCTCGGCGCCCACGTCGACCGCCCGACACGACGGCGCGCGGGCGTCTTCCGGCGGGCCCTCCGGCGCGAGGTCTCGCGGCTCCACGATCGCCGCCGTCTCGCGGCGATGGCGATCCTGATCGTGGTCTTCGGGCTGGCCGCCGCCGGGATCGTCGCTCGCGGGGAGGCGGCCGGCGCGGACGCTCGCGCCTACTGGGCGGCGGTCCGGATCTGGATCGGCGGCGGCGACCCCTACCACCCGACCGGGCCGTTCCTGCCCTACGTCTACGCCCCGTGGATGCTGCCGCTCTTCGCGCCGTGGGCGCTCCTGCCGTGGGACGTCGCCTGGTTCGCCTGGCGGGTGGCGACGGGCCTGACCCTCCTCTGGTCGATCGAATGGGCGTACCGGCGCAAGCCGCTCGCAGCGGCGGTGGCCGTTGCGGTCCTGGCGTTCCCCATTGCGGCGAACCTCGATACGGGCAACGTCACGCTGCCGCTCACGCTCGGGCTCTTCGGAGCGCAGTTCGTGGGGCCGCGGCTGGCCGGCGCCCTGTGGGCGATCGCGACCTGGATGAAGTGGGTGCCGGCGCCGCTCTGGCTCGTGCTGGCGCCGCGGGCACGGGCCTGGGGAATCGGCTGGCTCATGGTCGCGGCCGTGCTCAGCCTCCTGACCCTGCCGCTGACGATCGTCCAGCTCCAGGCTCTGTTCGGGTTCGGAGCGCGTCCGCTCCGGCTCGACTACCTCGTGCTGCTGTGGGCGCTCGTGCCGTGGCTCTGGCGCCACCCCGACCCGCTCTGGTGGCTCCGGCCGTCACGATGGCCGACCATCGTCGAGCGGCTGCGGGTGATCGCCGCAGGGTGGCGGGCGCGATGGCGCTCGGATCCCGTGGGGACGCGCGCCGCCGCGAGCCGCGAGGTCCGGACGCGCCTGCGCACGTTCCTCGGGCTGCGCGCCTGACCGTCGGCATCACATCCCGCGGAGCGTTGCCTGGCAGGCGCTGATTTCCGCGCGCCGACGTCCGTCCGTCCCCTCGCAGACAACGACCCGACATCGCGCGGGCCGCAATCGGGTGCGTTCGTTGCCCACCAGGGCACGTCGCGACAGGGGAGCGTGGAAAACGTGCCCTCTGAGGCAACGAAGCCGCGGCGCCGGCGGTTTTAGGCGCCCGTGCGAGCGGCGGCCGCGGGGCGGGCGGTCTACAGCTTGATGACGCCCAGCACGAGCAGGACGAGGAACAGGATCACGAGCAGCCCGAGGATGCCGACGCCGCCGTTGTAGTACGTCGGATAGCTCGAGCGGTAGCTGTAGCCGCCGCCGCCCACGAGCAGCAGCAGCACGACGAGGACGATGAGGATCAACAGCATGGAAGAGCCTCCCTGCGAGCCCCCCACTTCGCCAAGGATCCCCGAACTCGCCTAACGAACGAATAGCCAGCCGCGGGTGAAGGATTGCGACGGGCGCACGCGCGTCAGGCGGCCGAAACGGCCTCCTGCGGATCGACGACGCTCGGACCGCGCAGACGGGCAGGCTCGACCACCCGGCGCAGGAAGAGGGCCGAGATCCCGAAGGCCAGGACCGCGGCGAGATAGGCCACGCGCGGACCGGCCGCGTCGCCGAGGGCCTGCCCGACGAGGTCCATGATCGTGCCTCCGATGGCCACGGCCAGCGCACCGGAGGAAGCCGTCGCGACGTTCGAGATCCCCATGTACCGACCCGATGACGCCCGCGGGATGATCTCGGTCATCAGTGCCCAGTCGACCGCGAGGAACGTGCCGGACGCGACGCCGACGAGGGCGAGCCCGGCCTCGGCGACGACGATGGACGGCGCGACCGCGATCACGAGCATCCCCGCCGCACCGATCCCGCAGGCCGCAAAGATCAGCGGCTTGCGTCCGTGGCGGTCCGACAGCCGTGCCGAGGGAATGGTGGCGATCCCCGTCACGACCGCCACGAGGATCAGGCTGATCGGGACCCAGACCGCCTTGTCGGCGTCGGTCAGACCGAGCGTCCGCGTCAGGTAGTAGGTGACGAGACCGGTCAGGGCGCCCGTCGCCATGAGGAAGAAGAGCCGCGATCCGAGGAGGGCGACGAAGCTTCGCTCGGCCAGGACGTCCGTCCCCCAGGCCTCCGCGGCGATCGCGAACCACGACCGCCCGTCGCGGTCCTTCGGCGCCCGGTCCTCGCGGACCCAACGGATCGTGCCGAGCGCGGCCGCGAGCTCGATCAGCCCGAGCGCGATCGTGGGCAGTGCCCAGCGGTCGAGCGCGACACCCGCAACCGTCACCGGCCCCAGGAGGTAGCCGACGGCGCCGACCATCGCCCCGCCGATCACGCCGAGGACGCTCATCAGCCCGACGAGTGAGCTGGCCAGCCCGACCTGCGGCTCGGGCACGAGATCCGGGACGTAGCCCTGGAACGGGCCCTGGGCGAAGTTCGAGCTGAACTGGAGGAGGACGAGGAAGGCGAACACGGCCGCGTACGTCTGGCCGGACGCGATCCCGACCAGGAACGCGACGTCGAGCGTCGCCCCGACCGCGATATACGGCTTGCGCCTGCCCCACCGGCTCGTGGTGTAGTCGCTGATCGTGCCGATCGTCGGCTGGACGAGGATCGCCATCACGACGCCGACCGTGGTCATCAGCCCCAGCGCCCGGCCGACCTCGTCGTGGCCGACGAGCGTGGACATGCGCTCCTGGAGGATCACGTTGTGGAGGCCGCCCCAGATCGCGCTGATCCCGAACCAGTAGATCGACAGCTGGAGGAGCTGCGACCGCGGCAGCTCGGTGGTCGGCCGGGCCGCCGTCGTGCCGCTCACCGTCGACCGCCGAGGCGCCGGATGACCTCGCGCGGGTAGTCGGGGAAGAAGCGCTCGATCGTCGAGAGGTCGAACGAGCGAAGGATCGAGGAGGGCGGCTCACGCTCGAGGAGGAAGGCGAACGAGGTCTCGACGAGCCGGTCGGGCGTGGTGCTCGTCGGATCGAGGCGGGCGAGCTCCT
>DASXWX010000207.1:0-4295 GCA_036503395.1 Candidatus Limnocylindrales bacterium | reverse complement strand
CTCGGTCCAGGCCGCGTGGACGACATCCGGTGGCCACAGGACGGCCTCGCCGGCGGCCACGCGACTCTGCTCGTCGCCCACCCGCGTCCAGCCACCGCCCTCGATCACGACGAGCCAGGCGAGGTTCGGGTTCGAGTGCGGCTCGATCCGCGCCCCGCGAGCGAAGGCGAGCTCGGAGATCACCCCGCGCCCGTCCGAATGGATCACCTGGCCGACGACGCCGACGGTTCCCGGGGGGCCGTTCGGGCGTCGGTGCCCGACCCCGAAGCGGACGATCTCCACGCCCGTCAGCCCCGCCCGTTCAGCGGCGACGGCGGCGCCGGACCGGCTTCGGTCGGATCGTCGATTCGGGGCGGACGTACGTCCGGCGTGAGACGTAACGCTGCCGTGCGAGCTGCCGCTCGTACGCCGCGAAGATCGGCGGGAACCGGACGAAGCGGACCCACAGGAAGACCCCGACCATGATCAGCTCGGTCAGGATCACGAACAGGAAGTCGAACACGAACGTGGCGTACATCAGCAGGAGGAAAAACGAGATGACGCCCGTCCACAGGAGCCATTCGTAGAGCTCGAGATAGGGCGGGTGATGGCGAAGCTGGCGAGTCCGGACGTTGTAGAGGACCACGACCAGGACCAGCAGCACGACAGACGCGACGACCGTCGGCCAGAAGAGATCCGGAAAGTTGACGCTGTTGAAGGCGACGAACAGGTATTGCCAGGGGGCGAGCGCCACGTCGTCCTCGTCGCTGTCGGGGTCCCGGGCGGCCGAGGATACACGACCCCGGCGCTATACTCGGGCCTGCCCACCGAGGCCGCCGGTCGATGCCCGCGCGACCGGCCGAGCCGCCCCGTCCCAAGGCCCCCGCGCCGTGGGTGACGACTCGCTGGCAGGAGGTTGTCCCGGGTGCGAGCCCTCTTCTCGGTCGCCAACCGGGACGGCATCACTCAGTTCGCCCGCGATCTGCAGGCCCGCGGCGTCGAGATCTTCGCGACGGACGGGACGCGCGAGCACCTCGCGGCCGACGGCGTCGACGTGCAGTCCGTCGGCGACCTCACGAACGTCCCCGCCCTCGTCGGCGGCCAGGTCCGGACGTTCCATCCGGCGATCTACGCCGGGATCCTCGCCCGCCGGGACGTCCCAGAGCAGCTCGCGGAGCTGGCCGACAACGGGATGGCCGCGATCGACATCGTCGTCGTCAACGTCAAGCCGTTCGCGCCGGCGGTCGGCGCCCGCCTGATCGGGGTGGACGAGGCGATCGAGATGATCGACGTCGCCGGGGTGGCGCTCCTCTCGGCGGCCGCGCGGAACGCGGCCGGCGTCGCCGCGATCGCGGACCCCGTCCACTACCCCGACGTGGTCGAGGAGCTGCGGACGCTCGGCGGCCTCTCGGCCGAGCTCCGGACCCGGCTTGCCGCGGAGGCGTTCGGGATCGTGGCCGCCTACCACGCGGAGATCGCGGCCTACCTCAACCAGCTGTCGGGGACGCGCTTTCCGAACCGGCTCGCGGTCGTGCTCGAGAAGGTGTCAGACCTCCGCTACGGCGAGAACCCGCACCAGCAGGCCGCCTTCTATCGCGAGACGACGCACCGGAGCGGGACGCTGGCCGACGCGGCGCAGCTCCAGGGCAGCGCGCCGTCGTTCAACAACCTGCTCGACCTCGACGCTGCGTACCGGATCGCCGTCGACTACTCGGCGCCGACGGTCGCGATCGTGAAGCACACGGATCCGGTCGGGCTCGGCTCCGCGGACACGCTCGTCGAGGCCTACGAGGCGGCGCTCGAGACGGACCCGGTCGCGGCCTTCGGCGGCATCGTCGGCGTCAATCGCGAGCTCGACGGGGCAACCGCGGACCGGATCGCCGCGAACAGCTACGAAGCGGTGATCGCGCCCGGGTTCACGCCCGAGGCGACCGGGATCCTGCGCGACAAGGCGACCCTCGAGCTGCTCGCGGTCCCGCCCGACCCGACGGAGGGCATGCGCGACTACGGCATCGCGAACCTCGACTTCAAGCGAGTCGCCGGTGGCCTCCTCGTCGAGTCGCTCGACGCACTGGGGCTCGATCGCGGCCAGCTCCAGGTCGTGACGAAGCGGCGGCCGACGCTCCAGGAGCTGACCGACCTCCTGTTCGCGTGGCGGGCCGTCCGGCACGTGCGGTCGAATGCGATCGTGCTGGCGAAGGACGGCGCGACGGTCGGCATCGGGGGCGGCCAGGCCAACCGGACCGTCTCGGTCGAGATCGCGCTGCGGCGGGCCGGTGATCGGGCACGGCTCGCGGTGATGGCCGCCGACGCCTATTTCCCGTTCCCCGACGGCATCGCCCTGGCGGCGCAGGCCGGCGTCACCGCGATCATCCAGCCCGGCGGCTCGATCCGCGACGAGATGGCGATCGAGGTGGCCGACCGCCACCATCTGGCGATGGTCTTCACCGGCCGGCGGCATTTCAGACACTGACCCCTCGGCGCACGGTGGGGCGCCCGACACACGCTCATGACCGCTCGTAGAGGTACTGATGGAAGAGCTGCTCGCGCTCGAGATGGTCCGCGTCACCGAGGCTGCCGCGCTCGCCTCCGCCCGATTCATGGGCCGAGGCCAGCGCGACGAGGCCGACCGGGCCGCCGTCGAGGCGATGCGCCGGACGATGGACGAGATCGACATCGACGGCCGGATCGTGATCGGCGAGGGCGAGCGCGACGAGGCTCCGATGCTCTACATCGGCGAACGGGTCGGTCGCGGCGACGACGCGGATGGAGCCGTCGAATCGATCGACATCGCCGTCGATCCGCTCGAGGGCACGAATCTCGTGGCGACCGGCCAGGACAACGCGATCACCGTCCTCGCAGCGTCCGAGGCAGGCGGCCTCCTCCATGCGCCCGACACGTACCTCGAGAAGCTGTGCGTGGGCCCATTCGCGGCCGGCCACGTCGACATCACCAAGCCGCCGACCGAGAACGTCCACCTGATCGCCGAGGCGCTCGGGCGGCGAGTGAACGACATCACCGTCGTCGTCCTTGATCGGCCGCGCCACGAGGGCCTGATCTCCGAGCTGCGGTCGACGGGAGCACGGATCAAGCTCATCAGCGACGGCGACCTCTCGGCGGCAATCTCGTGCGCGGTCTCCGGGACCGGGGTCCACGCCGTCATGGGCATCGGCGGCGCCCCCGAGGGCGTCCTGACGGCGGCCGCCCTTCGGTGCCTCGGCGGCGAGATCCAGGCCCGTTTCCGGTTCCGGAACGACGTCGAGAAGGAGCGCGCGCGGCGAATGGGGGTGGAGGACCTCGAGGCCGTCTTCACGACGACCGACCTCGCCTCGGGCGAGGAGATCGTCTTCGCCGCCACCGGCGTCACCGAGGGCGACCTCCTCCACGGCGTCCGCTTCTTCGGCGGCGGTGCACGAAGCCAGTCGCTCGTGATGGCGTACCGGACCAAGGAGGTCCGCTTCATCGACACGGTCCACATGTTCGACCGCGATCGGCCGCCGTCCGTCCGGCTCTAGAGCGGCCGCCACCTCCGCTCCCGGCCGTCCCACCGGCCGACCCGCCTCACGGCGTCCGGAGCCTCGAGCCTGCCCAGCCGGGCCGCGGCCGCCGCGACGTCCTCGGACCAGCCTGGCGGCACGAGCGTGGGCGCGACGGCCGCGAGCGGCGCGAGGACGAACAGGCGGTCGGCCACCTCCGGGTGCGGCACGATCAGCACCCGCTCGTCGGGTCGCCGGCCGAGATCCGATGCCGCGTCGAGGGACAGCCCTTCCGGCGGCCGCTCCACCGACAGCCGGGCATCCCCGAAGAGCAGCAGGTCCAGGTCGAGCTCGCGCGGCCCCCAGCGCCGCCGGTGGCGCCGACCGAAGGCCCGCTCGATCGACTTGAGGGCGAGGAGCAGCGCCAGCGCTCCGCTCTCGGCGTCGGGACCGGCCGGCACCTCGAGCGCGACGACCGCATTCCGAAACTCCGGCTGATCGACCAAGCCGACGGGCTCCGTCGCGTAGAGGTCGGACACTGCGACGAGCGCGACGCCGGGCAGGGCGGTGAGGGCCGCGACGGCGCCGACCAGCGCGCGCTCGGGATCGCCGACGTTCGATCCCAGACCCACGTATGCACGGACGCGTCGTCCGCGTCCGGGGCGGTCGTCGGCCGGGGCGGTCGTCGCGGCTAGATTCCGGTCCACATGGCCTCCGTGAGCGCGATCGTCCTCCACCGTCCGGCCGCCCGCGACGGCGGACCGCTCGAGCGCTGGCTCGCCGCCGCACGGCTCGAGCTGGGCGAGCGGCTGGCCACGCGGCTGGGGGCCGCGGGTGCCA
>DASXWX010000206.1:0-4657 GCA_036503395.1 Candidatus Limnocylindrales bacterium | reverse complement strand
GGCCGCCCGGAGCGCGGCGTCGGCCGAGCCGAACGCGACGAAGAACGAGTCGCCTTCGGTGCCCTGCTCCTCGCCGCCGGCGCGCACGAACGCCTCGCGGAGGAGCTGTCGATGGCGGGTCCGGACGTCGGCGTACGCGTCGATACCGAGCTCGCGCTCGAGCTGGCTCGAGCCCTCGATGTCGGTGAAGAGGAACGTCCGCGTCGCGCGGTCGACCGCTGTCGCCGCCGCCGGGCGGCCCGTGAGCGGCACTTCGCTTGCGTTCACCGCTCGCCTAGTGGCGGCTCTCCTCGGTGAGCGCACGCAGGCGGGCCGCGACGCCACGCAGGATCGCGACGGTCAGCGCGGGCTCCTCGAGCATGATCGCCTCGAGGTCCCACGACGTCAGCGCGAGACAGCGCGTCGGCGCATCGGCCGTGACCTGGGCGATCCGCGGCCGATGGTCGAGGATCGACAGCTCGCCGAAGAAGTCGCCGGGGCCGAGGGTCACGATCGTCCGGCCATCGCGAATCACGCTGACTCGGCCCTCGACGACGACGTAGAAACCCGTTCCGACGTCGCCCTCGCGAACGATCTGCCGGCCGGGCTCGAACTCGACCTCGACGACGCGCTCGGCGATCCGTTCGAGGTGACGGGGCTCGACGCCCGAGAACAGGCCGGCCTGCCGGAGGAGCTCGAGCTTCGTATCGCTGGTGACGGTCATTGTCCGCTGGCCCTCGATGCGTCGGCCGCCTCGGGAAGGGATCGAGCATAAGCGACCATCTCGTCGAGTGACATCCCGGCGACCTCGGCTGCGATCGCCTCGTACCGCCCCGGCGCGAGGTGCTCGGGCTTCGTAACGAACCAGACGCTCGGAAAGGCCTCGCTGCTGACCTCGATGAGGTTCGTGCCGGTCGTGCGGGCGAGCTCGCGCGACATGAGGTCGAGCCGCGCCGCTGCCTCCAGGTCTCCGCCGGCCCGAATGAAGATCGCGAAGTCACCGAATACGATCGCGAGGCCCGACACGTCGCCGACCGCGTCGAAGTGATCGAGCGCCGCTCGGAAGGCCCGCTCCGCCTCGCCGTAGCGGCCCTGCAGCCCGAGCGCGGCGCCGAGCATGTGGTCCGCCCAGGCCTCCATCGTTCGCTCCCCGGCGCGACGGAAGCGGTCGCGGGCCTCCCCGAGGAGCGGCTCGCCCGCGACGCCGTCGGCGCGCTGGATGGCGTGCGTCCCGGCGGCCCAGAGCACGTTGCCGAGACCCAGGTCGTCGTCGAGCTCGCGGTAGATCGCGGTCGCCTCCTCGAGCATCGGGATCGCGGTCTCGGGCTCCTCGACCGCTCGCAGGTACGACTCGTTGTAGAGCGCGTTGGCCAGCTCGCGGCGGTCGCCGAGCTCGCGCCACGTTGCCGTTGCCTCGACATAGGGCGGCAGCGCATCTGCGAGCCGGCCCTGCCAGTAGCGGACGCCGCCGAGGGCCTCGAGGGCCTTCGCCCGGAGGGCAGGGTCGTCGCGCGACCAGGCCGCGCCGAGCATGGCCGTGAGTCGGGCCGCACCCTCGTCGAGGTAGCCGCGTTTCTGCCAGAACCGCCACAGCGCGAAGCCGAGGCGGAGCGCGGCGTCGGGTAGCGGTCGCTCGATTGCCCAGCCGGTCGCGGCCCGGAGGTTGTCGCGGTCCCGTTCGAGCCGGTCGAGCCACGACCGCTGGTCGTCACCGGCGAGGTGGGGCTGGGCGGTCGTGGCGAGGTCGACGAAGTGGTCGGCGTGCCGGTCCCGGCGTCGCTCCAGGTCGCCCGCGGTGACGAGCTGCTCGACGGCGTACTCGCGGATCGGCTCGAGCAGGACGAACCGACCCGGCGCCTCGGCCGATCGCGTCGCCAGGCTCTGGTCGACGAGGACGCCGATCCCGTCCTCGATGGCCGCCTCGTCGAGACCGTCGCCGCGGCCGACCGTGATGGCCGCCGCGAAGTCGAAGCCGCCGACGAACGCGCCGAGACGGTCGAGGACGAGTCGTTCGGGCGGCGCCAGCAGGTCGACGCTCCAGGCGATGGCGCCGCGAATCGAGCGCTGGCGCTCGGGCAGGTCGCGGGCGGATGACGCAAGCAACCCGAGCTGGTCGTCGAGCCGCGAGAGGACGGTGGCGGGATCGTGGAGCTTGATCCGCGCGGCGGCCAGCTCGATCGGCAGCGGCATGCCGTGGAGCCGCGCGGTGATCCGCGCGATGGCGGCCGCATTCGATGCGTCGAGCTCGAAGTCGGGGCGGACGGCGCGAGCGCGCGCGACGAACAGCCGGACGGCCTCGAACCGTCCGATCGCGGCCGGATCGGATCGCCGGAGCGCCGAGGGCAGGCGGGCGGCCTCCGCGGCCGGCAGCCGATCGACGTCCGGCGGCGCGGGCAGCCCGGGAACCTCGTACTCCTGCTCACCGCTGACATGGAGGACGGCACGGCTCGTCAGGAGCACGGTGCTGTTGGGTGTCCGCCGGAGGAGCTCGGCCACGACGGGGCCCGCCGAGAGGACCTGCTCGAAGTTGTCGATCACGAGGAGCATCCGGCGGTCGCCGATGTGCTCGACGACGGCGTCGATGGCCGGCTTGGCGCCCAGGTCGGCGATGGCGAGGGCTCTGGCGATCGTCGCCGGGACGAGGACGGCGTCGTCGATCGGGGCGAGCGGCACGAAGACGACGCCGTCGGGAAACATGTCCGCCGCGCGCGAGGCGAGCGCCAGGGCCAGCCGCGTCTTGCCCGTCCCGCCGGGTCCGGTCAGGGTCAGAAGCCGGCTCGTGGACAGGAGCCGTTCGACGATCGCGAGCTCGGGGTCGCGGCCGACGAACGACGTGAGCTGGACGGGCAGCGAATCGCCGACCTGGCCGCGGAGCGGCGGGAACTCGCTCGGGAGTCCGGCGACGACGAGCTGGAAGAGCCGTTCGGGCTGGGGCAGGTCCTTGAGCCGGTGGGCGCCGAGGTCCCGGATCGCGACGCCGTCGGGCAGCCCATCGCCGACGAGCGATCGGGTCGCGGACGAGAGGAGGACCTGGCCGCCGTGCGCCGCCGCCGAGATCCGGGCCGCGCGGTTGATCGCGGTCCCGACGTAGTCCTGGCCGCCCAGCGTGACCTCGCCGGTGTGCATCCCGACTCGCACCCGGACCGCGGACGCGTCGGGCCAGGGCTCTGCGGCGAGTGCCCGCTGGCCGGCGACTGCCGCGGCCACCGCGGCCGACGGCCGCTCGAACACGACGAAGAATGAATCGCCCTCGGTCCCGACCTCGACGCCGTCGTGCTCGACCCAGGCCCCGCGCAGGAGCGTCCGGTGCCGCTCGAGCAGGCCCGCGTAGCGTTCGGTTCCGACCGCGAGCTCAAGCCGGGTCGAGCCTTCGATGTCACTGAACAGGAGCGTCAGCGTCCCGGCCGGCAGCGCACGTGCCGGACGTCGTCTGGAGCTGGTCGTCGTCATCGGGTCCCTCGGCGCGATCGTGGGGCCACACGGACGACCCGTCAACGTGCAGAATTCGGACGTCAGGGGGTGCCACTCGGAGGGCGCGGCCGATGGCCGATCGGGACGAGATCGTCGATGCACTCGCCAGCTTCGGCATCTTTGCGGACCTGCCACGGCCGGAGCTCGAGGGCGTTGCCCACCAGTTCGAGGAGGCCTGGTTCCCGGCCGAGGAGCGAATCCTCCGGCAGGGTCTGACCGGGTCCGGCTTCTACGTGATCCTCGAGGGCGAGTGCTCGGTCCGGGTCGACGGCGAGGAACGGGCGCGCCTCGGGCGGGGCGAGTTCTTCGGCGAGATCTCGATCCTGCTCGGCGAGTCGCCGGTCGCGGACATCGTCGCCCTGACGCCCGTTCGCTGCATCGTTCTCGGCGGCCCCGAGGTCGAGTCGTTTCTCGTGGCGCATCCGCGCGTCCAGTTCCGCATGCTCCAGGCGCTCGCCCGTCGCCTCCGCAACGCCAACCGCTGGCGGAGCTGAGCCTCGTGACGCCACGGGTCGCGCCGCCGCCGCAACAGGGGAACGAGCCCTTTCCGCCGGGCGACTATCCGCTCCTCGTGGTCGGATCCGGGCCCGGCGCGATCCAGGTCTCGTACTCCCTGTCGCGACTGGGGATCGAGCACGCCGTCATCTCCCGCGACGACGCGCCGGGCGGGATGTTCCGCCGTTTCCCGGTCTTCCAGCGGCTCCTCTCCTGGACCAAGCCGTATGCACCGGTCGACCGGGGCTCGCGAGCCTACGAGCGCTACGACTGGAACAGCCTGCTCGCCGATGAGCCGGAGCACCGCTCGCTCCAGCCGACGTTCATGGACGGCTCATCGGAGTTTCCGGCCCGCTCGGAGATGGAGGCGAACGTCGCCGCGTTCACCGAGCGCGCCGGCGTCCGGATCCGGTACGGCACGGCCTGGGAGTCGACACGGCGCGAGGACGGGCCCGACGGCACGCGGTTCGTGGTCGAGACCACGGCCGGCGAGTACCGGACGCCGATTCTCGTTCTCGCGGTCGGTGTCGCCGAGCCCTGGTCGCCGTCCACGACGCCGGGGATCGAGCTGGCCCGCCACTACGCCGACACGAAGCCGGCGGAGACGTACGCCGGGCAGCGGATCTTCCTGATCGGCAAGCAGGTCTCGGCGTTCGAGCTGGCGACGGGCCTCCTCCCGTGGGCCTGCGGGATCGTCCTCGTCTCGCCCAGC
>DASXWX010000205.1:0-2973 GCA_036503395.1 Candidatus Limnocylindrales bacterium | reverse complement strand
CAAGGACGAGAGCGAGGAGCGCGAGGACCGTGGCGAGGGGTGCGACACCCGCGACCATTGCCGGGGCGCTCACCGCGTGCTTGGTAGTCATCGGCACCGAGTCCGAAGGTCCCCGCGACCAAACCGGACGACCCTCGCGGGCAGCTGGCTGGCGACGACCGCCTGCGTGAACAGGGTCGGAGAGCGGAGATCCGGAGGGAGCGGATCAACCGGCAGGGCGGGCTCGGCCAGGGTCTCGGCGAGGATCTCGACCTGGGCACGGCTCAGGAGCGGCACCCGCATGGTCGCCTCCCAGGCGACGGCGAGGACTCGGTGGACGGCGACCGGCAGCGGAACGAAGATCGGCGACCGGCCGACGGCCGCCGCGACCCGACGGGCCGCGGTCTCGAACGACATCTCCTCGGGGCCGAGCGCCGCGACCGTCCGGTTCCGGAGGCGATCGTCACCGAGCGCTGCGGCGCCGAGGATTCGGGCCAGGTCGCCCACGAAGAGCGGGCGCATCGGTGTTCGGCCCCTCCCGACGAGCCCGAAGACCGGGAACGTGACGAACGCGCGGGAGAGGTGGTCGAGCATGTGATCGCCGCGGCCGTAGACGATTCCGGGCCGGACGGCGGTCCATTCGAGACCGGACGACTCGACGATCTCCTCGGCGGCCCACTTCGATCGGTGGTAGGCGCTCGGCCCGTTGGGCCGCGCCCGAAGGAAGCTGACCAGGACGAACCGGCGCACACCCGCTTCGCGCGCCGCCGAAACCGCGATCCGCGCCCCCTCGGTGTGAACGCGGCGGTAGGTCTGTCGGCCCACCTCGCGGTTGATGCCGGCACAGTCGATAACCGCGTCGCATCCGGCCATGGCGATTCGAAGGGCGACCTCGTCGGCGACGTCGGCAACGACGATCTCGACGTTCGGAGGCACGCGCGGGCGCTCGTGCCGCCCGACAGCGACGACCGCGTGCCCGCCGGCCGCGAGCAGATCCGCGACCGCCGATCCGATGAGGCCGGTCCCGCCGAGGACGACGATGCGAGTCACCTCGAGCGCCTCGCTCGTGAGATCGCGCCGACTGCGGCCGCCCAGAGGAGGCCGGCTGGAACGGTGATGACCGTGGAGACGCGGGGTACCGGCGGGGCGGTGAGACGGTGGCCGACAGACCTCATGGGATCACGCTTCGTCAGGCCGCGGGCAAGTGCGAGAGCGACGCGATGCACACGTTGCCGGGAGCGTCGTCGGCCTCGTTGCTCCAGGCGATCTCACCCCGAGGCGATACGGCGATCCACCGCTGGCTGCCTGCGAGCAGAATTCGGCGCGCGCCGGTCGACAGCTCGATCGCGACCGTGCCGCCCGACCAATCCGCGATGACGACGCTTCGGCGATCCGGCGTCATCGCGACGGAACGTGGACTTCCTGAATACGGGACCGATTGGACGCCGCCGTCATGCTCGACGCTGACGTGATCGGTATCGCGGTCCGGAGCCGACACGGTCCATCGTCCATCCGGCGATGACCAGAACGCGCCGAGGGGTCATCGACGGTGGGCAGCTTTCGAACCCTTCCGGAGTCGGATCCCGAAACCGCGATGGCGGCACCGTGGTGCAAGTTCGCCGTTCGACCCTTCAGCTCGCCCGCGCTCCAGACGAGGTCCCACAGCGCCGCTTCGTGGGCCTGGTCGGTCGACAGCCAGACGGGATCCGCGCCGGGTTCCGCAATCAGGACCCCGCTCGAACCTCCGGGTGGGCCCGAGTTGTCGAGGGCCCATGCCGACCAGTACACGTGTGCGGCGGCGTCGACTGCGACCGTCTGGTCGACCCAGCCTGTCCACTCGGCAAGGAGAGTCTGCGCCGGCCATGCGAACAGCCGCACGTGGCCTTCCTGGTTCGGGTCATGGGTACTCGCGACGGCGAATTCGGAGCCGTCGGGTGACCAGGCTCCCGCAACTGCCGTCTCGCCGCCGAGGTTGAGGCACTGGGCCGACGGCGGCGCCGTCAGCCGAGCCTGGACGGTGCCGCTGACCATCCCGAGCACGACGACGCTGATCGCGGTCGTCCCCACGGCTTTCGCTCCGCGGGGTGTCGTCGCCGACCGGCCCTGGCGCGGTGCCACACGTGCGATCAGCCACACCGCGAGCGCCCAACCGATTCCTACTGGGATCGTGACGAGGGCTCCGACAAAGGCGGCAATCGCGAGGAAGTAGAGGGTCCACGCCAGTGGGGCGGTCAGCCCAGTCGCGAAAACCCCACGCTCCATGGAGTCGACGTACGCGGCCATCAGGACGAAGGCGGCGGTCGAAACAAACCATCCGTACCCCGCTGCTCCGCCTCGCGCGAGCGCTCCGATCAGACTGCCGGCTACGACCCGTGGGCCTACGAACCCGCCGACGAGCCCCGCGATCGCGGAGAGCCCGAAAAGGAGGTCGCGCCGCTCGCGCATGAGGGAGTCGGCCGGGAGGACCGCGACGCTCAACATCACGGCCCCGACGGCGGTCGTCGCGCCGAGCAGGATCGGGGATGCAAGTCGAAGGTTTCTTCGCGCGGCGCGGGGAGCAGAATCGGCTTGGGCAGTCATCGCTCGGGTCGTCCGCGCATTCGTGCTACTTTTACCTAGCACGTTATGGCGCAAGAACTCGCTACTGTCAAGGGGCATGTTTTGGCGATCGAGGCACTGACCGCTCCGCCCACCTCGGACCGGGCCGAGGCGATCCGGCGCCAGCTCGCCGACGCGTGGGGAGCGATGGGGGCCGCCTGGGGGGTCGCGCCGGCGATCGCTCGCGTGCACGCCTATCTCATGTCGAGCCAGCGGCCACTGACCGAACGGGAGGTCCGCGAGGCGCTCGGACTGTCGCACCGCGCGGCGAGCCTCGCCCTCCAGGAAGCGGTCGAATGGGGACTCGTGGAGCGGGTCCCCGAGCCGCGGCGGGTCGGCAAGCGGGGACCGGCCGGCACCGCCTTCGTTGCGATCGCCGATCACTGGCGCTGGTTC
>DASXWX010000204.1:0-8692 GCA_036503395.1 Candidatus Limnocylindrales bacterium | reverse complement strand
GGGACCGGCTACAGCTCGCTCGGCCGCCTCCGCAACATGCCGGTCGACGCGATCAAGATCGACCGCTCCTTCGTCGACGGCCTGGGGCGGGAGCCTGAGAAGGCGGCGATCGTGTCGGCCGCGCTCGCGGTGGCGCGGGCTCTGGGGCTCGGCGTCACCGCCGAGGGGATCGAGACCGACGAGCAGCTCGCGGTCCTCGTCGACCTCGGCTGCGCCTACGGCCAGGGGTTCCTCTTCGCTCCTCCGTTGACGCCGGGCGGCGCGGCGACGCTGCTCGCCGACGGGCGTTTGTTCGAGGTTCCGCGACCCGCCGGGCAGGAGCGCGAACCGGCCGCCTGAACCGGGCTGCCCGGGAGGGCTTCGGGGAACCTTCGGGTACCCTCGCCGCATGGCACGGCGGTTCGTCTTCGACCCACCGGATCGGTTCGTGACGGGCACGGTCGGGCCACCCGGCGGCCGGACGTTCTACCTCCAGGCCCGGTCGGGCGAACGCATCGTCAGCGTCAGTCTCGAGAAGGTCCAGGTCGCGGTCCTCGCCGAGCGCCTCGGGGCGATGCTCGACGAGCTCGAGCGACGGGGCCTGGCGAACCCGGCCCCGGCCGACGGCGACGACCGACCACTGGACGAGCCTCTCAACGAGCTGTTCCGGGCCAACGCGCTCACGCTGGCCTGGGACGGCGATGCCGGAGAAGTCGTGATCGAGGCGCGCGAGGCGGCGACCGCCGAGGACGAGGAGGGCGAGGAGGAGGACGACGACGAGGAAGAGGTCGTCCTCGAGGCGGACGTCGAGACGGAGCCCGGATCGGACGCCATCGACGAGGAGATGCTCGAGGGGATCGCCGAGGCGGCCCTCGAGGCCGCGTCGTCGCTCGCGGCCGACGACAGCGACGTGATGAGCGTCCATCTGCCGCCGGGCGATGCCAGAGCCATCGTCCGGCAGACCGTTCGCGTCCTCGCGGCCGGCCGGCCGCCCTGCCCGTTCTGCGGCGAGCCGCTCGACCCGCAGGGCCACCTCTGCCCGCGGCGCAACGGGAACCTGCTCCACTAGCGATGAGCGGCAGCGGCGACGAGCCGCCCGAGGGCCCGCTGGAGCTCCCGGTCGTCACGCTCGAGGCCACGGCGGCCGAGGCGCTCCTCCGCGACGGCGAGGTCGATCTCGTCGGCCGCATCGTCGGCTCGTCGAACGGTGCGCTCGTCGCGACCGTGACACGCCATTGCCCCGATCCGGAACCAGATCTCACCGCGGCCGCGGTCTACAAGCCCATCCGGTTCGAGCGTCCGCTCGTCGACTTCCCGGACGGCACGCTGGCGGCGCGTGAGGTCGCCAGCTACGTCCTTTCGGCCGCCTCGGGATGGCGCATCGTTCCCCCGACCGTCCTCCGCGACGGGCCCGCCGGGCCCGGGATGTTCCAGCTGTGGATCGGCGTCGACGACACCGTCGATCGCGTCGAGCTCGCGCTCGAGGACGACCGACGCCTGCGAGGGATGGCGCTCTTCGACGTGCTCGCAAACAACGCCGACCGCAAGATCGGCCATCTCCTGCCCGTGCAGGGCGGCCACGTCTACGGCGTCGACCACGGGCTGACCTTTCACGTCGAGCCGAAGCTCCGGACCGTGCTCTGGCGATGGCGCGGCCAGCGCCTCGAGCCAGACGAGCTGGAGCGCGTCGAGGCGCTCCGGGACGAGCTGGCCGGCGCGCTCGGGGCGCGGCTGCGGACGCTCCTGGCGCCGTCCGAGGTCGCGATGACGCTTCGGCGCGCGGAGCGACTGCTCCGATCGGGGCGGTTCCCCCAGCCCGACCGGGATCGCCCGGCGATCCCCTGGCCGCCGTACTAGCCCTCGGCCGCGCATCCGCGCCGCCTGGCCGCGCACCCGCCCCGCGCCTGGTCGCGCATCCGCCCCGCGCCTGGTCGCGCATTCGCCCGATTTTCCTGCCCCATCGGACAGCATCGGCGGTTTTGGGCCTGTCGATCGTCAGTTAGGCAATCGGACGGGCCCTTCTCGCGCTCGGTTAGCGCCCGGCGGCTAACGGTTGGCGCTGCCGACGGCGACAGGACGCGGATCGCACGGGACCTGTTCGATGCCATCGGATTCTCGGAAGCTCCCCGGGACGAGCGCTGCTCCGACCGACTGGGGTCCCATACTGCGCCGCATGACCGACCGTCCGTCCGAGCACCCGCCGATCCCGCTCGTCGCGCTTGCGTTGGGCGCCGGCCTCGTGATCGGATCGATCGACGCGAGCGCGACCCTCAACACGGGCGGTCTCGTCGTCGTCGCGCTGGTCGCGGTCGCGGCCGCGCTCGCGCATGCCGGCCGCCACCGGCCGTGGCTCTGGGCGTCGCTCCTGGGCGTGCCGACAGCGATCGTCGAGCTGCCACGATCGGGGTTCCCGGCCGTCGTGCTGATCCTCGGCCTCGTCGGCCTCGGCGCGGCCATGGGCTGGACGCTGGGTGCGGCGCGGCGTCGCCCGGGCTCGGCGCGGCGTCGCCCGGGATCGGTCTAGGCCCGGACCTCCTGGCGGAGGAACAGGACGTAAGCGCCTGCGAAGCAGGCGACCGTGAGCCCGACGATCGCGACGACCTGCGGCCAGACGAGGAGCAGGCTCTGGGCGAACGGCAGGATCGTCGGGATGCCGCCGGTCTGTAGCTGCTCGGCCTGCGACGGCAGGATCACACCGACCGTCTGGTAGGTCGGGTTGAGGAGCACGACGGTCGCCTGCTGATAGAGCGTCGAGGGCGACAGGCTGGACAGGAACTGGGTCCAGTTCGCGTTCGCGATCTGGTCGTCGATCGAGCTGCCGGACCCACCCGGCGCGAGGATTCCTGCGATGGTCGAGACGAGGAACGTCGCGAAGATCGTGACCAGCAGCCACAGCCCGATCGCGACGAGGGCGGACGTCGCGGCCCGCCGGAGTGCCACCGAGCAGAGCGTCGCGAACGCCAGCCAGAAACCGACGTAGACGATCGAGACGATCAGCCAGGCGATGAGCCGGGCCACCTCGTCGACGCCGGGCGTTATCCCGAGGCGGACGATGCCGATCGCGGCGATGAGCCCGGTTATCGCGACGAGGACCGTGCCGATCACCGCGAGCCCGGCGGCGAACTTGCCGTTGATCACGTCGTCGCGGTGGATCGGCTGGGCGAGCAACCGCGGCAGCGTCCCCTGCGCTCGCTCGCCGTTGATCGCGTCGAAGCCGAAGGCGATGCCGACGAGCGGCAGCAGGAACCCGACCAGCCCGTAGAACGGCGGGATCTGCGCCGGCTGCGTCGTCGACAGGTCGCTCGGGGCGACCGTGAACATCGCGATGAACACGGTCCCGCCGCCGCTCAGGTTCGACGCCACGTCCCGGACGGCGCTCGCCGCGAAGTAGACGGTCGTCGCGGCGGCAAGGCCGAGGATGATCAGCAGGATCCAGAACCGGACGTTCGAGAGGTAGTCGCCGAACTCCTTCGCGGCGACGACGCGCCAGCCGGCGCGGGGCGCCCGCGACGCGACCCGATCCCGCCGCGACGGCGCGATCGGGGCCGCTTCGGCGGTCATCGGCCCGCTCCATCGTCGGCGCGACGCTGCTCGATCGCCGGTGGCGGCGACCGACGGGCACCGGGCGGGGGTCGCCGCGAGACGGCCGGGCGAGCGCCGGATGGATCGCCGGACCGTCGGGGTGCGCCCGGGCGCCTCGGGTTCGCGCCCGCCGCCGCAGCCGCGCGCTCCACGGCCCGTCGGTAGATCTCCTCGAGCGACGGTGGGCGGCGGCCGAGATCGGCGAGCCGGAAACCGGCCCCGGTGACGACCGACAGCGCCGACGCGCGGACCTCGGACAGGTCGCGACCGGCAGCGACGTCCACGCGCCACCGCCACGCGCCGTCCTCACCGTCCTCGATCGTCTCGACGGCGGCGGCGCCGTCGACCGCGCGCAGGAGCTTCGCGACGTCGTCGCGATCACGGCCGGCGACCGGCTCGACGCCGACGAGCAGCTCGCCGGCCTCGCTGCCGTACCGCCGTGCCAGCTCGTCGAGCGTGCCCTGGGCGATGAGCCGTCCGGCCGCGAAGATCCCGATCCGATCGCAGACCGACTGGACCTGGGTCAGCAGGTGGCTCGACAGCAGGATCGCGAGCTCCCGCTCGCGGACGAGCCGCCGAAGGAGGTCGAGGATCTCGACGACGCCGATCGGGTCGATCGCGGTCGTCGGCTCGTCGAGGATGAGCAGGTCGGGATCCTTGACGAGCGCGTCGGCAATCCCGAGCCGCTGGAGCATGCCCCGCGAGTACGTGTCGACCCGGGTGTCCGCCCGCTCGGTCAGCCCGACCTGCTCGAGGACGTCCGAGATCTGGCCCTCCGCGGCGTCGTTCGCCAGCCCGTTCAGTCGTGCGGTGTAACGCAGGTTCTGACGGCCGGTCAGGTCGCCGTAGAAGCCGACCGCGTCCGGCAGGTAGCCGACCCGTCGCTTGACCTCGAGCGGCGAGCGCTGCGGGTCGAGGCCCACGACCCGGGCCTCGCCGCTCGTCGGCTCGGTCAGCCCGAGGAGCATGAGGATCGTCGTGGTCTTGCCCGCGCCGTTCTGGCCGAGCAGGCCGAAGATCTCGCCGGCCCGAACCTCGAGGTCGAGCCGGTCGACGGCGACGCGCTCCTCGTAGCGCTTGGTGAGCCGGCGGGTCGCGACGAGGACTTCGTGGTCGACGGGCGCCGGCGCCACCGGCTCCGCGACGGCGAGCTCGGTCACCGCCGGCCGTAGGCGCGGAAGACCCAGACGAGCCCGGCGATGATCGCCGCGATCAGGAGCAGCCCGACGATCCCCCAGATCGGCGAGGTCTCGACGGTGATCCGGAAGTCGGCGTTGCCGCTCGATTCCTTGCTCTTCGCCGAGATGTTGACGACGTAGTCACCGGCGATCGCGTCGCCGGCCGGCTTGATCGCCGCGGTCACGTCCTGGTACGACCCGGGCGCGATGCTGTCGACGGTCGCGGGCGAGTAGGTGACGTCCCACTTGCTCGGGGCCGTCTTGTCGAAGGTCACGTCGGTCAGCGGCGCGCTGCCGTCGTTCTGGATCCGGACCGTCTCGTTGATCGTGCTGCCGGCACCGCCACTCGCGCTCAACCGCTGGTCGGGCGTCGTGACGGTCATCTTGTAGCTGCCGGTGATCGTGACGCCGAGCTGCTGGTTCGCCGTCTGGTCGCCGGCGGTCGCCGAGACCTGGATCGGGTAGTCGCCGGCGTCGGCGTCGGCCGGGGGATCCGCCTCGACGCTGATCGTTGCGGCCTCGCCGGCCTTGACCACGGCCGACGCGGCCTGGGACTGCCCGCTGGGCTTCGCGGTGACGGTCCACCCGTCGGGGCCCTGGGCCGCGAGGCTGAACGTGAGGTCCTCGGGCGTGTCGTTCGAGAGGCTCAGGCTGAAGTTGTAGGTCTGGCTCGCCACGCCCTTGAGCGTCGGGTAGTCGGCCGTCATCGCGACGCTGCCGCCGCCGCCCTGATTGACGCGGACCGAAAGCGGCAGGCTCGCCGTCAGGCCGCCCGACTTCGCGACCACGGTCATCGAGGTGGTGCCGGTCGCGTCCGCTGGCACGGTCAGGTCGAGCCGGACGTCGGGCGGGGTGCCGCCCTTCGTGGCGGTCACGCCGTCGACGATGAAGCCGCCGCCGCGAAATGCGGGGCCCCAGCTGGCCGGCGCTCCGCTGACCGACAGCGAGACCTGCCGCTCCTGGTCGGCCTTGACGGTGAGCTGGAAGCTGACCTTGGCGCCGGCCGACACGGAGACCGCGGGATACGGTGTCGTGATGGTCAGCGGGTCTGCGGCCGAGGCGCTGATCGGCGCGACCAGCGAGGCGATGAGCGCGGCGAGGGCCGCGAGGGAGCCGGTGCGGCGAGCGGTGATGGACACGCGCGCACGGGCGGGCAGAACGGGAACGGTCGCCAACCGAGTCCTCCTGGCGATCTGGGTTCCGACGGAATCGCCGCGAGCATGCCAAGCGACGCGCTGGCTCGCAACTCAGGGGCGCCGAAGATTTCTCAACAGACGCCGTTTCTGTGATGCCGTCGCCATCGACGCGGCCGCCGTCCCGTGCTAGGGTGCTTGGGTCAACGACGCGGCGACGACGCTGCGCGGTCGGAGCCCCCGCTCCCGCGCGCCGGACGCCGAGCCACAAAATCACCGCCGCTCATCGCCCTACCCGCCGATCGGTGCGGCTCGATTGCGCCGAACCGGCCACTTTCCGTCAGCGGCGCGAAAGGAACACTCATGCTTCAGCGACACGCGGCGACGCCCGCGAATGTCAGCCGGCGGGCGAGCGCGATGCGCCGCCAGCGCCGGGCGGCGGGTCACCGCCTCTACTGCGCAACCAACGGCTGCGCGAGCTTCCTCAGCGTCGATGCCCAGAGCGGCATCGCCCGCTGCCCCATCTGCGGCTTCACCCGCCGCCTCCACTGATCCCTTCGGGAGCGTGCTCGCACGCTCCCTGGTGCTGATCCGCCCAGCGATCCCGGGGTTCGCCACCAGCCGCGATCGATGATGATCGGGGCATGACCGTCGCCTCGCCCATCGATCGGGACCGCCTCGCGGAGCGGTTCGCGAACGAGACCGAGGCATTCGCGCGCGCCCATCCGCGCTGCGCCGAGGTCGCCGAGTCCGGCCGGCGGGCGCTCCTCATGGGCGTCCCGATGCCGTGGATGGCGAAGTGGGCGAGCCCGTTCCCGCCGGTCGTGGCCGAGGCCGCCGGCGCCCGGTTTCGGTGCCTTGACGGTCTCGAGTTCAGCGATCTCTGCCTCGGCGACACCGGCGCCATGGCCGGACACTCCCCCGCCCCGACCGTCGGCGCGGTCGAGCAGCAGCTCCGCCGCGGGATCACCCACATGCTGCCGACGGAGGACGCGGCCGCGGTCGGCGCCGAGCTCGAGGCCCGGTTCGGGCTACCGCTCTGGCAGTTCTCGCTCTCAGCGACCGACGCCAATCGCTTCGCGATCCGGCTCGCCCGGCACGTGACCGGCCGATCGAAGGTCGTCTTCCACGACTGGTGCTACCACGGCTCGGTGGACGAGTCGTTCGCGCTGCTCGACGACGGCGGTCACGTGGTCAGCCGCCCGGGCAACGTCGGCCCGCCGGTCGATCTCGCCCTGACGACTCGGATCGTCCCCTTCAACGACGCCGGAGCGCTCGAATCAGCGCTCGCCGACGAGGACGTCGCGATCGTGGTCATGGAGCCCGCGCTGACGAACGTCGGCATCGTCCTCCCCGAGCCCGGCTACCACGATGCGGTCCGGCGGATCACGCGCGCCACGGGAACCCTCCTCCTGATCGACGAGACTCACACGCTCTGCGCGGGCTGGGGCGGCTACACGCACGCCTTCGGGCTCGAGCCCGACGCCGTCGTCGTCGGCAAGGCGATCGCGGGCGGGATCCCGATCGGCGCCTACGGGCTGAGCGCGTCCTTCGCCGAGCGCGCGGTCGCGTCGATCGAGCTCGAGGACGTCGACGTCGGCGGCATCGGCGGGACGCTCGCGGGGAACGCGCTGTCATTGGCGGCCGCGCGGGCGACGCTCGACGACGTTCTCACCCCCGACGCATTCGGCCGGATGACGGTCCTCGCCGAGCGTTGGACCAGCGACGTCGAGTCCGTCATCGCCGCACGCGACCTGCCCTGGCATGTGACCCGACTCGGCTGCCGGGCCGAGTACCACTTCCTGCCGTCACCGCCGCGCACCGGCGCGGAGCAGGCGGCCGCCACCGACTTCCCGCTCGAGCGGTACCTCCACCTCGCGGTGCTCAACCGCGGTGTGCTCATCACGCCGTTCCACAACATGGCCCTCATGTCCCCGGCGACGGTGTCCGGGGACGTCTCCCGTCATTCGCTCGCGTTCGAGGAAGCGGTCGCGGCGATCGTCGCCTAGATCGCCCGCTGGTCCCTCGCCTGGCCCGAGATCGCACTCTCGTGCGCCCCTGCCAGCCGGCCGAGCTCGGCCTCGAGATCGAGGGGCGTACGGTGCTGCCGGTCGGTCGGGGCCTCGTAATTCAACCGGAAGATCGCGCGGTTCGCCGTCTCGACGATCGACTTGAGCTCCGCCCGATCGCGTCGCCGGGCGAACTCTGTTCGGCTCCGGACCGCCCTCCCGAGGACCGCCGCGCGCCGCTCGAGCAGGGTGCGGACGTCACGGTCCGCCTCGATCCACGCCGGCGCGATCCGATTCTGCTTGAGAAGGTTGTGGGCGAGCCAGTGCTCGTCCTCGCGGCCCTCGAGCGGCAGCCGCTCGCCGCGGTACGGGAGGTTTTCGAAGGCGCCAGCCTCGTGCGCCTCACGGATCTGACGCTCGGCGAGGCTCTCCCACGAACGGCCGACCTGGACGCTGCCGGCGCCATCGCGACGGATCGGGCTCACGATGCGAGCGTAGCGGAGGTCGAGGCGTCTCGAAGACCGCGCGCGGCGTCACTCGCCGGCGTCCCGTTCGGTCTGGCGACCTCCCTGTTCCTGCCGCCTACCGCCCTCTTCCTCGCAGGTACTCGCCAGGTGAGTTTTACGTGCGCCTGCACGCCCTGTTTGCTCTCGAGCTTGCCGAATTGGGCTAACGGCCCGCCGCCCGTTAGCCCACAGCGTCTAATCGTTGCCGATCCCGCCCATGGGCTCGTGCTTAGCACTACTGGGGCGAGTAGGTGAGAAGTTGCCGCCGACGCGCGGCCGCGGACGCGCGGTCGCGGACCGGCACA
>DASXWX010000203.1:0-1923 GCA_036503395.1 Candidatus Limnocylindrales bacterium | reverse complement strand
TCGCGGAAGCGCCGTTCCTCATCGTCGGCTTCGGCTTCGGGGCGTCGTTCGTGGCCCTGTTCGCCCAGCTGGGCGGCGGCATCTACACCAAGGCCGCCGACGTTGGCTCGGACCTCGTCGGCAAGGTCGAGGCGGGCATCCCCGAGGACGACCCCCGCAACGCGGGCGTGGTCGCGGACCTCGTCGGTGACAACGTCGGCGACTGCGCGGGCCGTGGCGCGGATCTCTTCGAGAGCACCGCGGCCGAGAACATCGGGGCGATGATCCTCGGCGTCGCGGTCTTCGCGATCGCGAGCGCGGCCGGCTGGCCGAACCCCGAGGCGTGGATCTTCTTCCCGCTCGTGGTCCGCGCATTCGGGCTGCTGGCGACGATCGTGGCGATCTTCTTCCTCCGCGGTCGCGAGGACGAGGACCCGATGAACATCCTCAACCGCGGCTACTGGGTCACCACGATCCTCTCGGTCGTCGGCCTGCTGATCACGACGAACGTGATGATGAACACGGCCGGCGCGTCGGGCGCGAACGGCATCCCGGCCTGGATCTGGTTCTTCGGCGCGGGTCTCGTCGGTCTCGCGACCTCGGTCGCCTTCGTCTACATCACCCAGTACTACACGGCAGGCTCGTTCCGGCCCGTCCGTGAGATCGCCGACGCGAGCCGGACCGGCCCGGCGACGAACATCATCAGCGGCACGGCCGTCGGCTTCGAGACGACGTTCGTGACCGCGGTCTCGATCGGGATCGCCCTCCTCGCCTCGCATTGGCTCGGCTCGCAGGCCGGCCTCAAGGACGCGAGCGGCAAGGACGTCGGTGGCATCTTCGGTACGGCCGTCGCGACGATGGGCATGCTCATGACCTGCGCCTACGTCCTCGCGATGGACACGTTCGGCCCGATCACGGACAACGCCGGCGGGGTGGCCGAGTTCAGCCGCTCCGAGGCGGGCGCCCGCGAGATCACGGACCGGCTCGACGCCGTCGGCAACACGACCAAGGCCCTCACGAAGGGCTACGCCATCGCCTCGGCCTCTCTCGCGGCGTTCCTGCTCTTCAGCGCCTACATCGACAAGGTCAACCTGATCCAGACGAACCGCGGCGGCCCGCTCCTGACCTCGGTCAACCTGGCCGACGTCGGCGTCTTCGTGGCCGCGCTCATCGGGGCGATGCTGGCCTACTTCTTCAGCTCGCTCGCCATCCGCGCCGTCGGCAAGACGGCCCAGTCGATCATCATCGAGGTCCGGCGCCAGTTCCGGGAGATGCCCGGGATCATGGACTACACCCAGCGCCCGGACTACGCGCGGGTCGTCGACATCACGACCCGGGCGGCGCTCCGCGAGATGGTCCTGCCGGGCCTCGTCGCCGTCGCGACCCCGATCATCGTCGGCCTCCTCCTCGGCTATCAGGCCGTGGCCGGGCTCCTGATGGTCGGCACGATCGCCGGCGTCCTGCTGGCCACCGTCCTAAACAACGGCGGCGGCGCGTGGGACAACGACAAGAAGTACATCGAGTCGGGCAATCTCAAGGACGATGCGGGCAACCCGATCGGCAAGAAGACCGAGGCGCACGCCGCGGCGGTCGTCGGCGACACGGTCGGCGATCCGTTCAAGGACACGGCCGGGCCCTCGCTCCACGTCCTCGTCAAGCTGCTCGCCACGATCACCCTCGTCCTCGCCCCGCTCTTCATCCGGTAGCGGCTGGCGCGACTGGCGGCCGATGACCGCGTTGTCGTGATCGGGCCGCTCGCTCACGCACGGCGGAGTGCGCTCGCTCGGACCCTCCCCGACGCCTTGTCCTCGACTCGCCCGTCGCGCCGATCGCAGAACCGTCCGCTCGATCGCAGGCGAGACAGTCACTAGATGGATACGACGCTCCAGGCGCTGGTCATGGGGGTCGTGCAGGGGCTGACCGAGTTCCTGCCCGTCTCGAGCT
>DASXWX010000202.1:0-6729 GCA_036503395.1 Candidatus Limnocylindrales bacterium | reverse complement strand
CGTCGATCACCTCGGGGAGCACGTGCGCCAGCTTCGCGACGTGCTCGAGTCGAGCGGGCGGCTGCCGACCGCCTGAGCATGCCCGTCCCGGGCACGGTCCGCGCGGATTCTCATCGGATGAACGCGTCGGGCACTCCACCGCACCGTCCTCGACCCGACCGGACCGCCCGCCGGTGGGTCGGATGTCCGTGGCCCTAGTACCAATTGGCTATGGCACCTGCCCTATCCGCCTCCGTACCGTCCGGCTCCCACGGGATCGCCGAGAACGTCGCCCGCGGTCAGGCACGAGGTCCAGACATGAAGCGACTCGCCAGGCTCACGACCGTCCACGCGCTCAGCAAGATTGCGTCGCTGGCCGCGTTCGCGCTCGTGATCTACGGCCACCGCTGGAGCTGATCCAGGTCCGCTCCCGTCGTCAAGCCGCCGGTGCCTCCGGCGGCTTTTCGATTCCCGGACCCCGTCCCTCGCGGAGGATGCTGCGGAGGACGAACGCGACGTTTGACGGTCGCTCCGCAAGCCGGCGCATGAAGTACGGGTACCACTCGTGCCCGTACGGCGTGTAGATCCGAACCGTCCAGCCGTCGCGCACGAGTCGTTGCTGGAGATCTCGCCGGACCCCGTAGAGCATCTGGAACTCGAAGCGCTCGGGCCCGATCCCCGCCCGCCGGGCGATCTCGACCGCTCTCCGGTGCATGCGCTCGTCATGGGTCGCGATCGCCGGGTACTCGCCCTCGGTGAGCAGCCGCTCCATCAGCGCCGCGTAGGCTCGGTCGACCTCTGCCCGCTCCTGCCACGCGACCGATGCGGGCTCGCTGTAGGCGCCCTTGCAGAGCCGGACGCGGGCACGCTCGGCGATGAGGCTCTCCACATCCGACGCGCTCCGTTTGAGGGCGGCCTGAATCACGACGCCGCTCGACGGGTTGACCGAGCGAAGGTCGCGCCAGATGGCGAGCGTGGCCTCGGTCTTCGTGTGGTCCTCCATGTCGATCCGGACGAAGGTCTCGGTCCTGGCGGCGTCGCGGAATACTCGCTCGACGTTCGCCCGACAGCGGGCCTCGTCGAGGTCGAGGCCCATCTGGGTCAGCTTGAGCGACACGTTCCGATCGAGCCCGCGGCCGGCGAGGGCGCCGATCGTCGCGAGATACGCCGCGACAGCCGCATCGGCCTGCTCCGGCCGAATCACGGACTCCCCGAGGACGTCGACCGTGGTCCGAAACCCGGCGCCGGTGAGGCGGCCGAGCGCCACGAGCGCGTCGTCGAGCGATTCGCCCGCGACGAAGCGGCCGACCATCGGCCGCGTCAGCGGCACGCGGGTCGCGACGCGACCGAGGATCCGTCGTCGTGACAGGGCGAGCAGGAGGTGCCTGAGGGTCCGCGCAGGAAGCTCGCGGACCGTCGTGGCGACCGTCATCGCCCGGATGCTAGCGCCTAGACTCGGCGCCGATGATCCTTCCCGACCTCGGCTCGGACCTGCCCAGCGTCGCGGTGCGGACCGCGATCATCTACGTCCTGCTCGTGCTGGCCCTTCGGCTCGGCGGCAAGCGCGAGGTCGGCCAGCTCTCGATCCTCGAGCTCGTGGTCCTGCTCGTCGTCGCCGACGCCGTCCAGAACTCGATGGTCGGCGAGAACACCACGCTGCTCGGCGGGATCGTCGCCGCCGGCACCCTCTTCGCCCTCGACCGCGGGCTGCGCGCGCTCGCCGATCGATTTCGGCCCGTCCGTGTCGCCCTCGAGGGCGAGCCATCCCTCCTCGTTCGCAACGGACGACCGCTCGAGGCGGCGATGCGACGCGAGGGTGTCGAGCCCTACGAGCTTCGGGCCGCGCTGCGGGCACATGGCGTCGCCCGCGTCGAGGACGTCGAGCTCGCAGTGCTCGAGACGGACGGGACGATCAGCGTCGTGCCACGCGCGGAAGGCCGCGGCACCGCGGTCAAGGAGTCGCGGCTGCCGTAACGTCCTCGTCGAGGACGTGGCGGCGGAGGAAGCCGAGGATTCGGTTGAACGCGTCACGCCGCGTCTGGGGCTCCTTCCAGCCATGCGCCTCGTCGTCGTACCAGACGACCTCGTGGTGCTTGCCCTCGATCTCGAGCGCCTCGACCATGCGCTCGGTCATGAGGGGGACGACGCGCTTGTCCTTGCGGCCGTGGAGGATGAGCAGCGGCGCCTCGATCCGTTCGGCGCCATAGACCGGCGAGCCGCGGCGGTAGAGCTCGCTCCGGTCGGCGTCGTCGGGTCGTCCCATCTGCCGCTCGAGATCCAGCCTCCCGATCCGGTCGCCATGCCGATAGCTCTCGGCGATCTCGGAGTCGCCGTAGAGATCGACGCCGGCGCGCCACATGGACGGCTCGTCGACGAGCGCGCAGAGCACCATGTAGCCGCCGTACGAGCCGCCGTAGATTGCGATTCGGCCCTCATCGGCCCGGTCGTGGCCGACCAGCCAGCGGGCCCCGTCGACGAGATCGTGGACGTCGCCGTGGCCCCACTCGCCGTGGTTCGCGTGCCGGAACCCGCGGCCGTACCCGGTCGATCCGCGGAAGTCGATGTCGGCGACCGTGAAGCCCTCTCGAACGAGCAGCTGCTTGAACGGGTTCCAACCGCGGTACGCCTGCCAGGTCGGGCCGCCGTGAGGCATGACCACGAGCGGCGCGGCGCCCGTGCGGCGGGTTCCGCGCGACGCACGGGACCCGCCTCGCCGGGCATCGCGCGGTCGCCACAGCGTGCCCTCGACCCGCAGGCCATCGCGGGCGTCGAACGCGAACCGCTCGCCTTCGGCGAAGCCGGGTCCCGTGAAGGCCGGTCGGAGGGCGGCCGGAAGCGAGTCGGTGACCTGCCGCGCCGTCGTGACCCGGCCGCGACCGCGATCGGCGTCCGGGATCGGCAGGAGCCACAGATCCTGGGGCCGTCGCTCGCTCTCACCGAGCGCGACGAGCGCGCCGCCGTCGGGGAGCCAGCCCACCGCACGCCAGACGCCGGGCCAGGGGTTGACGGTCCGCCCGCGCTTCGATCGCGCGTTCGTGCTCCCGTCGCCAGGGAGTGGCGCGACGACCAGGTCGACGAGGCCGTCGTGGACCTCGACGTGGACGACGGAGCGGCCGTCAGGCGACGCGAGCGGCCGAAACCCCCACTCACCGCCGGGCTCGCCGTGCTCGCGCTCGCCCTCGGTCAGGCGGGTCCGCGTTCGGCGATCGGACGAAAGCCGGACGACCTGGAACCAGCCGTCGGCATCGGAGACATAGAGGAGCGCTCCATCGGGGGTCCAGCGACCCGCGGTCTCCCACGCCCCCGAGCCCGCGACGGTCTCCTCGTCGCCGGTGGCGACGTCGACGACCGTGATCTGGCTCGTGGTCAGGTCCGGATCCCGCTGGGCCATCACCGCGATCGACCGCCCGTCCGGCGACCAGGCGAAGTCCTCGACGTCGAAGCCGCCGCTCGTGAGCGGCCGGGGCTCGCGCGACGGCCTGGCCGCGGGCGGCCGCCCACGCCGGCGCAGACCCGTCTCGACCGTCCAGAGCTGGGACCAGCCGCGACGGCGGGAGAGGAAGGCGAGCGACCGGCCGTCCGGCGACCAGCGCGGGACGGTGTTGCCGGCGGGATGGTCGGTGACCTGGGTGGCGCGAGACCCGTCGGCATCGATCGTCCAGATCGCTGTGTCACGGACGTACGCGAGGCGCCGGCCATCCGGCGACCAGTCCGGATCGGAAACGTCCTTTTCGGACGCGGTCAGCTGGAGTGGGGTCGCCGACGCTGCCCGAAGGCCGAAGGTGAAGAGCTGGCGGGCGCCGGCGGCGAGTGCCGTGAAGGCAACCGCACGGTCGCGAGGATGGACCCGAAACTCGCGCGGCGGCTCGACGGCGACGATCGTCTCGACCGTGAGCGGGTTAGGGCCGTCAGGACGGTGGGGGGTCGTCGGCATCAGGAGCGGCGGCCGGCGCGCCGCGGACCGGACGCCGGGCCGACGCCGCGCCCATTGGTCGACGTCGACGGAGTGACGGTCGCCTCGAGCTCCTCGCCGAGCTCGAGGGTTCGACGGTAAGCGGCCCACACCGCCTCGGAGAGGACCGTGCGAAGCCGCCCGGACTCCAGCTCGTGGAGCGCCGCAGCGCTCGTGCCGCCCGGCGAGGTGACCATGGTCCGCAGGACCGCGGGATGGTCGCCCGACTGGCGGGCGAAATGGGTGCTCCCCTCGAGCGTCTCGACGACGAGGTCGTGGGCGACGTGGCGCGGGAAGCCGAGGTGGACGGCCGCGTCGATCAGTGCCTCCATGACGAGGAAGACGTAGGTCGGGCCCGTCCCGGACACGGCGGTCGCCATCGCGACGAAGCGCTCGTCGTCGACCTCGAGCTCGTGCCCGAGCGCGCCGAGAAGGGCCGCCGCCTGGCCCCGCTGCTCGTCGGTCGTCTCGGGCGTCGCGTACCAGACCGTCATCCCGTGCCCCAGCCGCGCCGGCGTGTTCGGCATCGCCCGGACCACCTGGTCGTGGCCGAGGATCCCGGTGAGGGCCGCGGTCGTCGCTCCCGCGATGATCGACAGGACGAGCTGGCCGCGGCGGAGCACCGGCCGAAGCTCCGGCCCGACCCGTCCCAGCATCTGGGGCTTGATCGCCAGCAGCACGACGTCCGCGTCCTCGACCGCGGCGGCGTTCGAGCCGACCGTGCGGATGCCGTACTCGGCGCCGAGCGCCTCACGCCGCTCGGGCCGGGGGTGGCTGGCCACGAGGCGGCCGGGCTCGACGAGCTCGCCGCGGAGCAGCCCGCCGATCATCGCCTCGGCCATGACACCCGAGCCGACGGTCGCGATCGTCCGGTCACGAAGGGGGGACATCGCGGCCGAGTGTACTTGGGCCCGCTCAGCGTCCCGTCCGATCCTCGATCTCCCAGGCATGGTCGAGCACGTGCCAGGCGGCGCGCCGGACGTAGTAGCGGATCGACCAGCGCCTGCCGCCGCGCGGCCCCGCCGGTTGGACGCCCTCGGCGACGACGGCCCGGAGCTCGGCGAGCACGCGATCCCGGATCTGCGGCAGCGCCTGGTCCGGGTCGAGATCGACCTTCCGGCCGAGCCGGGCGAGGTAGCCCCGCTCGGCGCCGGCCACGTGCTCGACGATCCCCTCGCGGGTGCGCCCACCCCCTCGCGGCCCGGTCGCCAGCGATCGCCCGCGCGCCCCGCGAGCGGCTCGGTCGAGTGTGTCCCAGCAGGCGCCCAGGATCGCCTCGAGCCGTCTCGCCTCTCGCGCGGTCAGCGTGGCCGCGTCGGCTGCCGGCGCGATGGAGGGTGCGCCGAAATCAGTGGTCGCGTCGCCATCCAGCCGCTCGGTCACCTCGAGCTGCTCCACGCTCGCCGGCGGGGTGAAGCCGAGCTTCAGTGGCTCGACCACCGCCGCGTACCGGTCGGCGTAGGCCGCGAGCGCCCCGAGGGCCGCCTCGTCGCGGCGACCGCTCCGACACCAGCCGGGCCAGTCGATCGACCCCGCGAACGTCCGCTTCGTGCCCACCTCGAGGTAGACCCCGACCGTTCGGCTCATCCGGTCTCCTCCGGCGCGACCGCGTGCCCGAGGAGGAAGAATCGGCCGGTCGTGGTCACGTCGGCCGACGCGAAACCGGCCGCCCGGAGGGCCGCCTCGAGCTCGTCCGGTCGGTAATAGATCTTTGGGATCTCGAACTCCCGGCCGTCCTCCAGTCGGCGGACGGACCGGTCGTCGCGCGGCGCGGGGTGGTCGATCGCGGCCGATGCCGGATCGGGCAGCGAGTCGATGAAGGCGTACGTCCCGCCCGGCCGCAGCCAGCTCCGCGCCAGGCGAAGGAACGCGTCGAGATCAGGGCGCAGGACGTGGCTGAGCCAGAAGCCGGTGAAGAGGCCGTCGACCGGGCGCTCCGGCGGTGCCCAGGCGTCACGGACGTGGAGATGCGCCCGCAGTCCGTGGGCGACGAGCCGGCTACGGGCCCGATCGAGCGGGCCTTCGGCAGCGTCGTACGCCGACAGCTCGCCCTTCTGGGCGAGCAACGGCGACCACCAGCCGGTGCCCGCCGCGAGCTCGACGACGACCGGCCCGAGCGGCTGCCGATCGAGCCAGAGCGTCGCCCGGTCGAGCTCCGAGTTCCAGACGGCGTTCTCGATCGGCCCGCGGTCGTACCGGCCGCGGCGCAGGTACCAATCGTCGTACTCGGGAGCCCTCGCCTCGTAGTAGTCGATCATGGCCGGGTCGGCGCGGGTGGCATCGTCGGGCCGCGCCAGCGTCGCGACCGCGGCAGCTCCGTCGGCTCGGACCCGCTCGGCGAGCGCCGCCTTCAGGCGGTAGCGCAGGAACCCGTTCTCGCCGGCCCGTCCGACGCAGGCCGGGCAGAGCTGGGCCCAGCCCTCGACGTCGGCCGGCGACCGGGTCTCGTAGCGCGTCCCGCACCACAGGCAGTCGAACGTCGGTTGGAACGGCACGGCTAAGAGAGGACCGGGGTCCAGGCGCCGGGCGGGGACGTCTCGACGAAGGCGTCCGGGTCGAACAGCTCGCAGAGTGTCGCGATCCCGTCGACGACGCGCGGCCCCGGCCGCGAGAAGTGGGCCGAGCCGTCGACCACGAAGACCTGGCGGCGACGGACCGCCTCGATCTCCTTCCAGACCGCCGGCCGTGGGGTCCGGTCCCACTCCGCCGCTGCGTCGGCCACGTGATAGCCGCACGGCATCAGTACGAGCGTCTCGGGCTCGACGTCGCGGACGGCCGCCCAGGTCGTCTCCACGGAC
>DASXWX010000201.1:0-9128 GCA_036503395.1 Candidatus Limnocylindrales bacterium | reverse complement strand
CGAGTGCCGCGATGCGAGCGCGGTCTCGATCGCATAGCCGATGAGCGGCCGACCTGCGAGGGATCGTAAATTCTTTCGCGGGATGCCCTTGGAGCCCCCGCGCGCGGGGATCACGACCAGGATGCGGAGATCGCCGGTTTGCACGTCAGATCGGTGGACCGCCGCGGCAACTGTTACATCGTGACTCAGGGCTCGCTCCTCCCAGACCTCGCAACCGGATCTCGGCGACCCGATCCCGCCCCCGATGATGGCCGAAGGTCCGAACGACCGGCACCTCCCCGAACGGGTGCCCGGGTGCTCTCGCGGAGCGACGGAGGCGTCGGCCGCGTCCGATTGTCGCAACGGAGAGCAGTCGGCGTTCGGCACTCCCGCGCTCGTCGGCCACGCCAAGGCGCGCGTGGCCGGTAGGGTTGGGTCCATCGTGAGAAGTGTCGGAAAGTGCCGTCAGTGACGCGTAGCCGTCCGGTTCGGGTCGCGCTCGTTGGCAGCTCTGGCGGACACCTGCTCCACCTTCACGTCCTCGCGCCGTTCTGGCGACGCTACGACCGTTTCTGGGTCACGTTCCGCACCGCCGACGCCGAGTCGAGGTTGAAAGGGGAGCGAGTCCACTGGTGCTTCCACCCGACGAACCGCAACGTGCCCAACCTCGTCCGCAACACGCTCCTTGCGATCGCAGTGCTCGTAAGAGAGCGCCCGACCCACATCGTCTCGACGGGCGCGGCGGTCGCGGTGCCGTTCTTTTGGCTCGGTCGGCTCTTTGGGGCGACCACGATCTACCTCGAGGTGATCGACAGGATCGACAGCCCGACGTTAACCGGCCGGCTCGTCGCTCCGGTCACGTCGCGCTTCCTCGTCCAGTGGCCCGAGCAGCTGCGGCTTTATCCAGGCGCCACGCTGGTCGGGCCCATCCTGTGATCCTCGTCACGCTCGGCACGCACCCGGCGCCGATGGATCGCCTCGTTCGCGCCATCGACGCGCTGAGCGCGGACGGCGTCATCGAGGAGCCCGTGATCGTTCAGTCGGCCGTCTATGGCTACCTTCCCCGGCACTGTCGTACCGCGCGCGTCGTTCCGGCGGACGTGCTGAGCGCATGGATCGACGAAGCGAGCCGTGTAGTCTGTCATGGCGGACCCGGTTCGATCCTCGAGGTGTTGTCGCGCGGCAAGGTTCCGCGCGTCGTGCCTCGGAATCCGGCGTTCGGAGAGCATGTCGATGACCATCAACAGCGGTTTGTTCGGTGGTTCGCCGAGCGTCGACCACTCATCCCGGTGTGGGACCTGGGCGGACTGGTCGAAGCGCTGGCGGTGATCGACGGGCCGCTTCTGGCGTCGCTGCCGCGACAGACCAGCGTCGTCGCCGAGCGCCTCGTCGAGATCGTCGAGTCGTCGCGCCCGGCGAATCGCTAGGCCGGTCCGGCTGGGGCTGTACGCGACCGTCGCTCGGTGACGACACCCAGGATTGCGTTGGCCACAGCCTCGGCTGCCGGCGAGATCGGGTCGAACGCGATCTCGAGGCCGACCTGTCGGGACTGAGTCTCGGTGAGCCTGCGGAGCTCCGAGCGGGCGGACGGCTCGAGGAGGCGCGCTACCTCCTCAGCAGACTCGAACCTTGGGTAGGTCCGAGGGTCAGGAAGCCGGCGGTCGAATCGTTGCCCGTGCACTACGACGCCGGGCACGACGACCGGAACGCCGAGCAGCCCCGCCTCCTCAACGACGCTCGAGATTCCGACGATCGCGACTGTCGACAGCGCGAGGAGCTCGTTCGCCGATGCCCCAGAGACGTCGCCCGGCCCGAGGAGCTGCGCATATCGTGCTCGCGACTCTCGTGGGTGCGGCTTCACGACAAACCGGTGGCCTGCCGCGCGCACGGCCGTGGCGAGCTCGGCGGCGAGCGCCTCCTGGTTTTCCTGTTCGGTCGTTCCGAGTCGGTCGGCCGCGAACGGCGTCGTGAACATCGAGACGATCGATCGCTTGGCCGCGTCCCACGCATGGCGTTGTGGCATGAGCGGCAGCAGCGCGTCATACCGCGGCTGGCCTGTCACCACGACACGCGATGTTCGCGACCTCGCCCGCGATCTCAGAAGCGACGCTCCCGCATGTCCCGCCGCGCAGACCACGTCCGCTCCCCACTCACCGTACCGGGACGATGCGAGCCCTCCTAACCCGATCTGCTCGAGCGCAGCGGAGATGCCGCGCTTCACGGTCCATCGAGCCCAGCTGCCAGCACTCGCCGGTCCTTCGCGTGCGGGGCTCAGCCGTCCATCCTGGACGAGGACCGTGCCGACGCTCTGGGAGCGCGCCTGCGCGAGGACGAGCTTCTCGACGAGACCGAAGTCGTTTCCGGCGACGACGGTGGTCGGCGGGTCGGCCAGCGCTTCGATAACGGGCCGACGCGCTGCGATGACGTCACGCCAGACATAGATGGTTTTCCGATCGTAGAACCCACCCGTCAGCGATCCGCCCCGCCTTCGCAGCGTGCGCACCGGCAAGCCAAGTTCGAGCGCTCGCTCGACCGCTCCCTGACCGTAATAGGCGTCCAACGACAGCAGCTCTGCCGTCAGGCCGCGCGACTCAAGCGCGGCTAGGACGGGAGCGAACATCGTGACGTGCGTAGCGTTCGAGCAAAGCATGAGCACGTCGATGCCGGGCGATCGAGCGATCAACGGAAGCCAGACTAGCGATGACGCCACCGGGCCGGCAGGACCACGATGGCGCATGGAACGACCTGAAGGGTTCCACCGGGACTTTGCCCGTTCTCGCGTGGCATGGGCATTCGTGGAGCAGGGATCGGTGGCCGGCGACGTGCACGCGCTATCGTCGCCGCGATGCCGACCGAAGGCAGCCTCCGGCCGATCCTGTTCCTTATCCCGGCACGGGCTGGGTCGGTTCGGCTGCCGCGCAAGAACCTCGAGCTCGTCGATGGGATCCCGCTGGTCGGGCGGGCTGCGCGGCGCGCTCGACGCGCGGCCGCTCACGTCCCCGGCGGCCCGCATGCCGTCGTCTGCTCGACGGACAGCGAGGCGATCGCCGAGGTCGCCCATGACTGGGGCGCTGCCGTCCCGTTCCTGCGTCCGGCCGAGCTCTCCGACGCGAGCGCGACGTCGGCGGACGTCGCCATCCACGCACTCGGCCAGCTCGGCGGCGACGGCGACCCGGAGCGGTTCCGCGCCGTCGTCCTCGTCCAGCCGACGTCGGCCCTCGCGACCTGGCACTCGCTTGTCAAGGCGATCGAGGCGTTCGACCGAACCGGCCGTCCCGTCACGACCGTCCATCCGACCCATCCCGGGGGCTGGCACGTCGAAGGCCGAGAGGCGCTCGCCCGGGTTGACGTTGATGATGCCGCGCGAGTCCTCGACGGCGCCGCCTACGTCGTCGCGCCCGCGGACCTCGAACGGACCGGCACGTTCACGCCCGACGGGGCGCTCGCAATCGAGATCGATCCGTTCGAAGGGATCGACGTCGACACGTCGGCGGATCTCGAGATCGCGAGAGCGGCTTCCTCCGGGCGGCTGGTCGCGCCCATCGAAGTGGGCGGTCGATCGATCGGCCCGGGCCGTCCCTGCTTCGTGATCGCCGAGGCCGGGATCAACCACAACGGCGACCTCGCGCTCGCGCACCGGCTCGTCGACGCTGCCGCCGATGCGGGCGCCGATGCGGTCAAGTTCCAGACGTTCAGCGCCGCACGTCTGGCTGCCGCCCAGGCACCCCTCGCCGCGTACCAGCAGGCCGCCGGCTCGTCCGATCAGCACGAGCTCCTGTCACGCCTGGAGCTCTCCGCCGACGATCACGTCGAGCTTCAGAGCCACGCCGCCGACCGGAACATCGCCTTCCTGTCGAGCCCCTTCGATGAGGAATCGGCCGATCTGCTCGAGCGCCTCGACGTGCCCGCCTTCAAGGTCCCGTCGGGCGAGCTGACCAACGGGCCGTACCTGGCCCACCTCGCCGGCAAGGGCCGGCCGATGCTCGTCTCGACGGGGATGGCGACAATGGTCGAGGTCGCCGAGGCGGTCGACGCGATCGCGGACGCGGGCGATCCGCCGCTGGCGCTGTTCCACTGCGTGTCGAGCTATCCGGCCGCTGCCGAGGACGCCAACCTCAGGGCGATCGCGACCCTCCGTCGTGCGTTCGGCACGCCGACCGGCTGGTCCGATCACACGCCCGGCGTGGACATCGCGCTCGCGGCGGTGGCGATCGGTGCGGACCTCGTCGAGAAGCACATGACCCTCGACCGGACGCTCCCGGGGCCCGATCATCGGGCGTCGCTCGAGCCATCCGAGCTGGCGGCCCTCGTGCATGGGATCCGCGGCGTCGAGGCGGCGCTCGGGAGCGGCCGCAAGGAACCCGTGGCGGCCGAGCGTGAAACGGCCGACGTGAGCCGCAAGAGCCTGCATTGGGCCCGCGACCTTCCATCGGGTGCGTCTGTCGGCGCCGACGATCTCGTTGCCCTCCGCCCCGGTACGGGCATCGCGCCGTCGCGTCGGGATGGTGTCATCGGGGCTCGTCTCTCCCGGAACGTCCGTGCGGGCAGCGTGGTCCAGCTCGACGACATCGAACCGAAGGTGCCGGCGTGACCGAAACGGAGGCAGCCCGCAGGATCGGCGTCCTCACGACCGGCCGCCAGGACTGGGGGATTCTCCGGACGGCCTGCATCGCGATCGACGCCTGCCCCGAGCTCGACCTCGAGCTCATCGTCGGCGGCATGCACCTCGATCCGACGTTCGGCCACACCGTCGACGAAGTCCGGGCGGACGGCTTCACGCCGAGCCGCGAGGTCGCGTGGGATCCGGGTCGGCCGGCCTGGGAGCAGCTCGCAACGGTCGCTCACGGTGTCGGCGTGGCGCTCGCGGACGGCCGACCCGATGCGCTCCTCCTCGTCGGGGACCGGTTCGAGACGGCGGCCGCCGCGCTCGCGGCCACGACGGTCGCCGTCCCGATCGCGCACCTTCACGGCGGCGAGGAAACGCAGGGCGCCTTCGACGACCAGCTCCGACACGCGATCACGAAGCTGAGCCACCTCCATCTCGTCGCGTCGGACGCCGCGGCGGCCCGCGTCGTCGCGCTCGGTGAGGATCCCCGCGCGATCCGCCTCGTCGGCCCGCCCGGGACGGACGCCGCGTTCCGCGACGACCTGCCCGACCGGGCCGAGCTCGAGGCCTCGCTCGGTGTCGATCTCCGGCCGCCGGTCGTGCTCGTGTCCGTCCACCCGACGACCCTCGCCACCGACCCCACCGCGGATGCGCGCACTGTCGCTTCGGCGCTCGATGCCGTCGACGCCACCTACGTGATCTCGTTGCCCAACGCAGATCCCGGCGGAGAGGCCGTTCGCTCGACGCTGCGATCGGCGGCCGCGCACGACCCTCGCCGTGTCGCCGTGGAGGCGCTCGGCCAGCGCCGCCACTGGGGACTCCTTCGGCTCGCCGATGCCCTCGTCGGAAACAGCTCGAGCGGGATCATCGAGGCACCGCTGGTCGGGCTGCCCGTAGTGAACGTGGGAGATCGCCAGCGAGGCCGCGAACGGTGGGGACCGGTAGTCGACGTCGAGGCGGAAGGCCGCGCGATCGCGGCGGCCCTCGCGGCGGCACTCCGCGACGGTCGCCATGGTCCGGCAGAGCGGCCGCTCGTCGATGGTCACGCCGGCGAGCGGGTCGCGCTCGCGCTCGCCGGGTGGCATCCGACGCGCCCGCCCCGCAAGCCGCCGATCAGTGGCTGATCGGCTCGTCCTGCTCGGTGGCGGCGGGCACGCGGCGGTCGTTGCCGAGGCCGCAGCGGCATCGGGGTCCTGGGATGTGGTCGGGTTCGTTGCCCCGACGGCCTCGGACGGCGCGGAACGACCGCGCGACCTCGTCTGGCTGGGAACGGACGACGACTTCCTGGCGCCGGACGGCCGCGGGCGCGAGCCGGCGACCCGCCTGATCGCCGCATTCGTCGGCCCGACGCCCGAGTATCGCGCGCTCCGCAAGGCGCTCGTGGCGCGGTACGAGGCGGCCGGCGCGTCGTTCGCGATCGTCGTCCACCCGACGGCCTGGGTCTCGTCGACGGCTCGGTTGCTGCCCGGCACCGTCGTCCTGGCAGGCGCGAGCGTCAACGCGGGCGCGCTCGTCGGATCCCATGCGATTCTCAACTCGCATGCAGTCGTGGAGCATCACGTGACGGTCGGGGACCACGCGCATGTCGGGCCGGGCGCGATCGTCGGCGGCGGCGCCAGCGTGGCTTCAGGGGCGAGCATCGGGCTCGGCGCCCTCGTCCGCGACCACGTGTCGGTCGGACGGGACGCCGTCGTCGGGATGGGCGCCGTCGTCGTCGCCGACGTGCCCGACGGGACGGTCGTCGTGGGCAACCCGGCGCGCGCTCGGAGCGAGGCGTGACGAGCTTCGCCGCGGCCGTCGTGCCCATGAGCGGCTGCCTGCGCGACGCGATGCTCGCGATCGATCGGAGCCGAACGGGGATGGCGCTCGCCGTCGACGAGCGCCATCGGCTCCTGGGTGTGCTGACGGACGGTGACGTCCGGCGGGCGCTGCTGTCGGGCGCCTCCCTCGACGGGCCGCTCGAGCCGCACCTCGTCGGATCGTTCGTCGCGGTCGATGCGGGCGCCTCGCGCGGCGAGGTCCTCGAGCTGATGCAGGCTCGCCGGATCGCCCAGGTGCCCGTTCTCGATCCCGACGGCGCCGTCGTCGGGCTTCACCTGCTCCACGAGATGGTCGGCGTCGATCGCCGGCCGAACTGGGCGGTCGTCATGGCGGGCGGCGAGGGTCGCCGCCTTCGGCCGCTCACCGAGTCCGTACCCAAGCCGATGCTCCGCGTCGCCGGCAGACCGATCCTCGAACGCATCGTGTTTCATCTCGTCTCGCACGGGATCGAACGGGTCTTCCTGGCCCTCGGCTACCGCGGCGAGGTGATCGAGGCCCACTTCGGGGACGGAACCCGCTTCGGTTGCCGAGTCGAGTATCTCCGGGAGCGCGAGCCGCTCGGCACCGCGGGCGCCCTTTCGCTGCTGCCTGAGCCGCCGTCGCAGCCGGTCGTGGTGATGAACGGCGATCTCGTGACGCAGGCGGACGTCGGGGCGATGCTCGACCGCCACGACCAGCGCGGCGACACGGTCACGATCGCGGTTGCGCCCTACGTCCATACGGTTCCGTATGGCTGCGTTCGGCGCTCGGGCGACCTCGTCACGGCGATCGACGAGAAGCCGACGATCGAGCGCGAGATCAACGCCGGGATCTACGTCCTCGACCCATCCGTCGTCGCGCGAATTCCGCGTGACCGTCCGGTGTCGATGCCCGACGTCGTCGCCGATGCCCTCGAACGGGGCGAACGCGTGGGCGCGTTCGCGGTGGACGACGAATGGATCGATGTGGGACGCCGCGACGAGCTCGACGGCGCACGGCAGGGACGCTGAGCATGCCGGACCTTCACGGAGCCCGCGTCCTCGTCACAGGCGCCGACGGTTTCATCGGCAGCCATCTCGTCGAGCGGCTCCTGGCCGAAGGGGCCAACGTCCGTGCCTTCTGTCTGTACACGTCCGAGGGTTCGATCGGCTGTCTCGGGGACCTGCCGCCGGCCGAACGCGGCCGGCTCGACATCCGTCTCGGCGACGTCCGTGATCGGCGGCTCGTTGAGGACGCGGTGGACGGGATGGACGTCGTCTTCCATCTCGCCGCCCTGATCGCGATCCCGTACTCGTATCGGGCGGGGCAGTCGTTCGTCGAGACTAACGTCCTCGGCACGCTCAACGTGCTCGTGGCGCTGCGAGATCGGTCGACACTGCTCGTCCACACGTCGACCAGCGAGGTCTACGGCAGCCCCGAAACGCTGCCGATCACCGAGCGGCACGCGCTCAACGCCCAGTCGCCCTACGCCGCATCGAAGCTCGCGGCCGACCAGCTTGCGCTCGCCTACCACCGAAGCTTCGGCACGCGCGCGGCGGTGCTGCGGCCGTTCAACACCTACGGGCCGCGGCAGTCGCAGCGGGCCGTTCTGCCGACCATGCTCGCGCAGCTGCTCGCGGGTCGGAAAGAGGTCCGGCTCGGTCGCCTCGACACGCGCCGCGACCTCACCTATGTCGCCGATACCGTCGACGGCTTCGTCCGGGCCGCCACCACGCCGGCCGCGGTCGGCCAGACGATCCAGCTCGGGACGGGGCGGGCGGAGACGATCGGCCGCCTCTTCGAGATCGCCCGCGACATCCTCGGTGTCGAGGCCGAGGTTGTAGTGGACCCCGAGCGGATGCGACCCGACGCGAGCGAGGTCGTGGCGCTCCAGTCCGATCCGTCGCGCGCGGCCGAGGTGCTCGGCTGGACGCCGACCACGAACCTGGAGGACGGCATCTGCCGGACGATCGAATGGCTCAGGAGACGACCCATCCCCGACGAGGTTGAGCGTGTCCGCGTCTGAGCCGCGGATTCCGCTCGCCGTTCCGACTCTCGAGGGTCGTGAGCGCGAGTACCTCGAGGAATGCATCCGGACGAACTACGTCTCGTCCGTCGGGCCGTTCGTGTCGCGGTTCGAGGAGGCGTTCGCCGCCTTCGTCGGGACGCGCTACGCGGTGGCGTGCGCGAGCGGCACCGCCGCGATCCATCTCGCGATGCACGTCCTCGGCATCGAGCCGGGCGACGAGGTGTTCGTCTCGACCCTCACGTTCGTCGCCTCGGCGAACCCCGTGCTGTACGAGCGGGGCGTGCCCGTCCTCGTGGACTCCGAGCGCGAGACCCTCAATCTCGACCCGTCGATCGTCGCCGGCGAGCTCGACAGGCGGGCCCGTGGTGGCCGGCCCATGCCGCGAGCGATCGAGGTCGTCCATCTCCTGGGCCATCCCGCGGATATCGCCCCGATCGTCGAGGTCGCGGAGCGCCACGGGATCCCGATCGTCGAGGACGCTGCCGAGGCCCTGGCGGCGACATGGACGTCCGGCCCATTCGCCGGCCGGCAGGTCGGAAGCGTCGGACGACTCGGGTGCTTCAGCTTCAACGGCAACAAGCTGATGACGACCGGCGGCGGCGGAATGGTCACGACCGACGACGAGGCGCTGGCCCGACGCGTTCGCCATCTGTCGACCCAGGCCAGGCTTCCCGGTCGGGCGTACCGCCACGACGAGGTGGGCTACAACTACCGGCTCACGAACGTGGCCGCGGC
>DASXWX010000200.1:0-3481 GCA_036503395.1 Candidatus Limnocylindrales bacterium | reverse complement strand
GACCATCACGCCCTGCTCTACGCGAACTTCGTCGCCCAGACCGAGGCGCTGGCGTTCGGCAAGAGCGCCGACGAGGTGCGCTCGGAGGGCGTCCCGGAGGCCCAGGTGAGTGCCCGAACGTTCGAGGGCAACCGTCCATCGACCTCGATCGTCGCCGAGCGCCTGACGCCGCGCATCCTCGGCGAGCTCGTCGCGCTCTACGAGCACAGCGTCCTGACCCAGGGCGTCATCTGGGGCATCGACTCGTTCGACCAGTGGGGCGTCGAGCTGGGCAAGGTCCTGGCGAAGCGCGTCGAGCCGGAGCTGACCGCGCAGGCCGAGCCGCAGCTCGGCCACGATCCCTCGACGAACGCCCTGATCCGCCGATTCCGCGAGGCCAACCGCGGGGGCTGAGGCCTAGCCGGCGCGCACGGCGCTCAGGACCGCGACGCCGATCGCGACCGTCCCGACGCCCACGCGCTGGAGGCGGGTCGGCTTCTCGCCGAAGAGGAACCAGGCCACGAGCGCGGTCATGGCCACGAACTGGGTCGCGAGGACCGAGGTGACCGCGATCGCCTCTCGGGCGCCGATCGCGAACGTCGCGATGCCTGCCACTTCGAGCAGGCCATCCGCGATGGCCCACGGCAACCCGACCCGATCGAGCCGAAGCCGACCGCTGGCGACCAGCGGCAGCGCGACGACGGCGACGCCCACGACGCGGGCGGGCAGGACGGCCCAGGCGATCGGCAGCTCGTTGGCCGCGGCACCAACGGCGTAGAGGCCAACGCCGAACGCGACCGCGGCTGCGGCCGCGTAGGCGAGGCCGCGCTGGGCGGACCCGCCTTCGATCGGGTGCTCGCTGGGGTCGACGCCCGCAAAGGCGGCGAGGACGACGCCGATGACGACGACGGCCAGGGCGACACCGACACCGGGCGAGACGGCCTCGCCAAAGAGGATCGCGAGGACGGCGGCGATCGCGCCCTCGGTCGACGAGATCGCACTGACGATCGCGACGAGCCCCTCGCGGTAACCGCGGTAGAGGAGCTGGAGGCCCAGCACGTTGCCGGCCCCGGCCACGAGGAGCGTCACGATCACCGCCGGCGTCAGCGCTCCGGGCGGAGGCAGGTCGAGGATCGCGAACGGGACCGAGACGAGGAGCCCGGTGAGGACGACGATGGCGAGGGTCGATGACGCCCCCATCAGCCGGCTCGCGCGGGCCGAGGTGAGGGTCGTCCCGGTCCAGCACAGCGCGGTGAGAAAGCCGGCGACGAGCGCGATCACGAGCCGAAAGGGTATGCCGGGTGACTGCGCGGACCGGCCCTGCTACCATCGGCGGTCGGTCCGGGCCCGGGTCGCCTGCGCGGCGCGCCCGCCCTCGGGACGGCCCATCACCACAGACGCATCGAGGTTCGTTTCCCTTGGCCAAGACGCCCCGGAAATGGCAGGGCGCACGCACGCCGTCCGGCCTCAAGCGCGTCCGCTCATCCGAGCGCCGGCACGCCATCCTCCAGCCCCGCCGCACCGCCGCGAAGACGCTTGCCCGGACCGCCGTCGCCACCGCGACCGCCCCCGCGGACGGCGCTGATCCGCAGGCAGCGCTCGCGAAGGCGGTCAGCGCGCTCGATCGCGCGGCCAAGGTCGGGGCGATCCACCCGAACGCCGCCGCGCGCCGAAAGTCACGGCTCGCGTCGAAGATCGCCGCGCTCCTCGGCGGGACGGGCGTTCAGGCCGGCGGCCGGGCGTCGAAGACGACCGGCACGGCCGCCGCGGCGAAGGCGGCGAAGGCGCGGATCGCGGCCGGCAAGGCGGCCAAGGCCAAGGGCGCGCAGACGGCGGCCGGCAAGGCGCGCGCTGCGCTGACCCGCTCGGCACGGACCGAGACGGCCACGACCGAGGTGCCCGCAGCTGCCGAGACCAAGACAACCCGCAGCGGCGCCCGCGCGTCAGGCAGCTCGACGTCCAAGGCGTCCGGGAAGGCGTCGGCCGCCAAGCCCGCGACGGCGAAGACGGCGACGGCGAAGACATCGTCGACCGCGAAGGCGTCGGCGGCCTCGAAGGCCTCGGCCTCGAAGGCGTCGGCGGCGAAGGCGCCGGCGAAGACCGCGGCGAAGACCTCCCGGACGAAGTCGGCCGGCTGACCCCGGGCTCGCCCCCGGGAAGCCTCGGACAATCCTCCGTGCCCGGCCGGCCTGTTTCTCGCGGCACGAGACAAACGACCGGAGCCAGCCGCGGGCGATGGTCGTTCGTGCCGTAGGGCGAAAGAACGCACTCGCCTTTCTCGCGGGACGAGACGAACGATCGGAGCTTCGGCTCGACGCCGGCCGTTTGTGCCGTGGGACCAGAACAACCACCCGGACAGTGGCGGCATCGCAGGCCGTTTGTGCCGTCGGACGAGAAAGCCAGTCCCTGGGACGTGAGCGTCAGCTCGCGGTGACGGACTCCGTCTCCGGCCTCGACCCCTCGGGCTTCCGGTTGGCCGCGCCGAAGATGAGCGTCCCGCCCACGCTCCCGACCATCAGGAGTGCCACCAGCAGGGCGGCCGTGGAGAGCTGCTGATCCCAGTAGAAGCCCGTGAACGACGCCGCGTCGGTGACCCCAACGGACCGCAGTTCCGCGTCGCGGCCCTCGGCCTGGTACCGCGCGTAGACGCAGTCCGCGCCCTGCGTGCACGACAGCCGTCCGCCGGCAGAGGCATCGCGGTAGCCGTCGTCGGCGACGAAGAAGAGGCCCTTCACGGCCAGGAGGAGCGCGGCGTAGACCAGGGCCGTCACGACGCCGGCCCACAGGCCGTTGAGAAGCAGGCGGCCGATGCCGGCACCCGCCCGTCCCGCTCGGCGGTTCGCGTAGTAGCCGATGAGCAAGCCGGTCGGGAGCGCGAGGTACCAGTAGACGGGCTCGATCGGGATCACGAGCAGGAAGCTGACGGCGATGGTCAGGGCCATTCCGACCCCGACCCAGCCCGCCACGATCGCGCCGCGGTCGATGTAGCGGGTCACGAGGCGACGGCCGCCTCCCGCTGCGACACCGGAGCGGCCGCCGACGCCGTCCGTCGCACGCCACCCGACAGCGCCTCGCGCCCGAGATAGCGCCCGCCCTCGCCGAGCTCGTCGGCGATCCGCAGGAGCCGGTTGTATTTCGCGACCCGCTCGGAGCGTGATGGCGCACCGGTCTTGATCTGGCCGCTGCCCATCGCCACGGCGAAGTCGGCGATGGTGGTGTCCTCGGTCTCGCCCGAGCGATGCGACACGACCGACGCCCAGCCGGCTCGCGAGGCCAACTCGATCGCGTCGATCGTCTCGGACAGCGTCCCGATCTGGTTGAGCTTGATGAGCACCGCGTTCATCGCGTCCTGCTGGATCGCCTCGCCGATGAGGTCCGGATTCGTCACGACGATGTCGTCACCGACGAGCTGGATCCGCTCGCCGAGCCGTTCGGTGAGCCGCCGCCAGCCGGCCCAGTCGTTCTCGGCGAGGCCGTCCTCGATGCTCACGATGGGGTAGCG
>DASXWX010000199.1:0-2143 GCA_036503395.1 Candidatus Limnocylindrales bacterium | reverse complement strand
GGGGGCCCCGGCGGTTCCCGACCGAGAGCAGCGCCCCGAGCGCCAGGGCGACCGCGAGCGCGGCTGCGAGGAGGACGAACGCGAGCCGCGGGCGGCGCGCGACCGCGGGCCACGCCGGCATGCGGATCAACGGGTGCGACTGCCCGACACGACGGGCATCGGCCAGCGCGGCCGCAACGACTCGCTCCGGGACGTCCTGCGGTCCCTCGGTCTCGAGCCACTCCACGAGCAGTCGTACGAAGCCCGCGTTCGATCTCATGCCGGCTGCCCTCCCATCGCAGCCCCCTCCTCGGTCGCGCCGAGCGCCGCTCGGAGCTCCCGGAGCGCGTAATGGAGTCGTGATCCGACCGTCCCATACGGCACGCCGAGCGCCGCGGCGATCTCGGCGATCGGGAGGCCCACGTAGTGATGGAGCACGACCACGGCCCGGTGCTCGGGCGACAGTCGACGGAAGGCCCGCTCGAGCTCGTCGCGCAGGGCGACCGTGGAGACCTCGTCGGTCGCGCGCGGCTCGTCCGGGGTCGACTCCCGCACCCTCATCGACACCCGCTGGCCGCGCTTCGCCTCGGCGACCGCGAAGCGGACCACCAGCCGGTCCGACCAGGCCTCGAAGCGGTCGGGGTCGCGGAGCTTCGGCACCTCCCGCCAGATCGCGACCAGCGCCTGCTGGACCGCGTCATCCGCGGCGTCGGAGTCGCGCGTGATCCGGTAGGCGATCAGGTAGAGCCGGCGCGCGGAGGTACGGGCCAGGAGTTCGTATGCCTCCCGGTCGCCCCGTCGCGCCCGCTCGACCAGCCCTCGTTCCACGCGCGGCCCCTCCCGGGCAATGCGTCACCGCTGTGGATGCTGCTGCTCGTACTGTCGCTGCCACTCACGCCCGTACTCCACGAGCGCGGCGTCGGTCTGCGGATGGATCTGCTCGTACTCAGCCTGCCAGCGCCGGCCGTAGTCCCTGAGCGACTGGCCGACAGCCGTCGGGTAGATCTGGTGATACCGCTGCTCCCAGGCCGCGGCCTGCGACGCTACGGCGGAGGCCTGGGCGGCTGAGACGCGCGAGGCCGCCGCGGCCTGCGGTGCGACGGTGACACTGCTTCGCGTCAGCTGGGCCGCGAGGACGCCGCCGACGACACCGCCCACGATCGCCGCCGCGAGCGCGACCGCGATGAGCAGCCCCGGGCCGATCGGCGTGAATCTCCGAGTGCTCGCCTGCATCGTCCTGCCCTCCGAACGACCCCCTGCCGGGCGTCATACCCGTATGAGCGGCTTCGCGAGGCGATCTTTCAGCCCGGTTTCGAGACGCCCCCGCGGCGGGCGGGCGGCGTCCGACCTGTACCATCCCGGCCGTGTTCCAGCGGACGGCGTTGCCCGACGGGCCGCGTGTCATCAGCGCTCGCGTCCCCGGCGCCCGTTCCGTCTCGATCGCCGCGTACGTCCTGGCCGGCTCGCGCCACGAGCGGTCGGGCGAGAACGGCGTCGCCCACTTCATGGAGCACATCACGTTCAAGGGCACCAGCCGCTTCCCGTCGAGCCGGATGATCTCCGAGGCGATCGAGGGCGTCGGCGGCAGCTTCAACGCCGCGACCGACCGCGAGTCGACCGTCTACTGGGTCCGGGTTCCGCGACGCGAGGCGGAGCGCGGGATGCAGGTCCTCGGCGACCTCATCGTCCGGCCGCTGCTCGACGAGCGGGAGATCGAGCAGGAGCGGACAGTCATCGTCGAGGAGATCCGGTCGTACCTCGACGACCCGTCCGAGTACGCCCAGATCCTCTTCCAGCAGGCGATGTTCGGCGACGGCCCGCTGGGGCGGGAGATCTGCGGCGAGGAGGAGATGATCCGGGCCGTCCCGAGCCGCGCGATCCGCGACTTCTGGGCGACGACGTACCGGCCGGCGAACACCGTCATCGCGGTCGCCGGCGATCTCGAGCACGAGGAGGCGGTCGACCTGGCGGCGGCATTCGGCAGCGGCGACGGGTCGCGGCCGGGCTTCGAGCCGGCACCCGCCCTGCCCGCGGGGCCGCGCTATCAGCTTTCGACGCGAGACACCGCCCAGGCCCAGCTGGTCGTCGGCGTTCCGGGGCTTCGTCGCGACCACCCCGACGCCTGGGTCCTCTCGCTCCTCAACGCGGTCCTCGGCGACGGGAT
>DASXWX010000198.1:0-6417 GCA_036503395.1 Candidatus Limnocylindrales bacterium | reverse complement strand
TCGGACATCGTCCTCCGTCAGGGGCTCGAGCCGCCAGACGCGGAGCCGCGAGAGGAGCGCCGAGTTCACCTCGAAGTAGGGATTCTCGGTCGTGGCGCCGATGAGGGTGACGGTCCCGTCCTCGACGTGGGGCAGCAATGCATCCTGCTGGGCCTTGTTGAAGCGATGGATCTCGTCGATGAAGAGGACGGTCCGCTTGCCGTCGAGGGCGAGCCTGTCCTGGGCCTCGGCGAGGATCGCCCGGACCTCGGCGACGCCGCTCATCACCGCCGACAGCGTTCGGAACTCGGCCCCGACCGCGTCCGCGAGCAGCCGCGCGAGCGACGTCTTGCCGGTTCCCGGCGGGCCCCACAGCAGGAGCGAGGTCAGGTGCCCGCGCGCGACCGATCGCCGGAGCGGCCCGTGCTCACCGACGAGGTGCTGCTGGCCGACGACCTCGTCGAGCGTCCGCGGCCGCATCCGGGCCGCCAAGGGCTGGCGCTCCGGCGGCGGCCGGAACAGGGCCTCTGGTCGCGCGCCCCTCGGGCTTCGGGCCGGCATGGGCGGAGTGTACGAAGCGCACCGAGGCGCATTCGCCGACGTGTGCTCAGGGCGCCAATGGCGGGACCCGGAATCGAGGAGCGGCGGGCGGCGGCTCGGGCATGAGGACGACGCCGCTCGTCGACGCGGTCACGGGTCCGGTCGCATACCAGAGGGTCTCGGCCCCAGTGCGGACGCACGTCGGGTCGATCCAGACCTCTCCGTCCGGCCCGGGCTGCGGCATTCGAGCCTAGACGGTGATCACCCAGGCCGGACCTGGATCGGCGAGCTGCGGCTCGCGGCCGCTGAGCGGAACGTAGCGCGGGAGATTGCTCGCGTGGTCGATCTCGGCCATGCCGGTGACCTGGGTCAGCAGCAGCTGGTCGCCGATGTGGCAGGCGCGGAGAGTAGCTGCCGCGGCCGGCGTCGGGTGTGATCTCGAGACCGGCGGCAGCGACCGATCGATGGGTGCGGCCGCCATCTCGAGCAGCGGCACCCCGGCGGTGGGCTCGCCGCCGTTCGACCGTTCAGGTGTCGGCACTGACGACGAGCATCCCGAGAGCACAACGATCCCGGCGCCCGACGCGGCGGCGAACGCCGGACGGAAGCGCATCGGCCGCACTGACGGCGGATCAGATACGTGGGTTCCCGGCCCACCGCGCCGCTCCGGGTGGACTGTCTTGAATCGTTCATACGCACACCATGCGAGCGTTAGGAACACGCGAGGAGGCGTGGACGCGCCCTGAGCCCGGATCGTTAGCCGCTGGCGTCAACTTCGAGGGCCGGATCGGGCCGGGGAGCTGATCGGACTGTTCCTAATGCTCGCCACACGTGCATTTGATGGAAATGCGGGGCCGCCCGGCCCCGCGGCCGCTTCCGCCGCCCGGTCCCGCGGCCGGAGCCGCCGGACCGGCCGGGCGGTTACGCCGCCCCCGCCTGGAGCGAGGAAAGGCGCGCGAGCGTTCGGCCGTCGCCCGGGAGGGGAGCGTCCGCGGCCGTCTCGATCCCCGTCACGAACACTGCGACGAGCCGAGGATCGAGCTGCGTGCCGGCGGCGTCCTCGAGCCGCCGGAGAGCCTCCTGGACCGACATCGCCTTGCGATACGGGCGCGACGACGTCATCGCCGAGAAGGCGTCCGCGACGGCGAGGACGCGGGCGACGAGCGGAATCTCGTCGCCGGCGAGCCGGTCGAGGTAGCCGTTGCCGTCGAAGCGCTCGTGGTGGTGGCGGACCCCGGCCCGGACGACTTCGACGTTCGGCAGGTCACGCACGATGGCGTCGCCGAGGGCGACGTGCTGCTTGACGATCTCGTATTCGTCGGGCGTCAGCGCGGCGGGCTTGCGCAGGATGACGTCCGGGATCCCGATCTTGCCGACGTCGTGGAGGAGTCCGGCGATCTCGATCGTCCGGCGAACGTCGGGGGCGATGCCGGCCCGGTCGGCAAGGAAGACGGCGTAGCGGGCAACGTCCTCGGAGTGCCGTTTCGTGTAGCGATCCTTCGTGTCGACGGCTGCGACGAGACCACTCAGGACGTCGAACGACGAGCGCTGGCGCTCCTCGAGGTCGGCTGCCGACATGTCCGCGAGGCGCACGGCGTCGCCGCCGCTGGCCTTTGCTCCTTCCAGCGCCTCGGTCGCGACCGACAGCAGCTGGGTCGTCGACTCGGCATGACCGGGGCAGTAGGCGACGCCGGCGCTCACGGTGACCGGCAGGCGCTCGGAGGCGCCGAACTGGACCGACAGCCCGGCGAGGGCCTCGCGCAGCCGCTCGACCGCCGGCTCCAGGTCGTGGACGCATTCGGGCGGCGCGACCGCGAGGAACTCGTCGGGCCCGAACCGCCCGAGCACGGAGGCGTTGGAGAGCTCGCGCCGGAGCAGCGTGGCCACCTCGACCAGCGCCCGGTCGCCCGCGGCATGGCCGTGGGTGTCGTTGAGCAGCTTGAAGTTGTCGACGTCGACCAGGGCGATCCCGACGGCGCCCCCCGACGTGCGGGCAGCGTCCAGCATCTCGGTCAGCGAACCGACGATCGAACCGTGGGCCAGCATGCCCGTGAGCGCGTCGCGTCGGCTCGCCTCGAGCAGCTCGTCCGTCTGGCGATTGAGCCGTCGCTGGGCGGCCCGGAAGATCAGCTGGAGGAAGATCGCGAGCAGCAGGCCGGCGACGACCGTGACCCCGACGACGTCGCGGTTCGACGCGTCGATCGCGCGCAGGATCGGGGCCGCATCGCGGTAGATCTCGAACGCCGCGACGACCGTTCCGCCCTGGGCGATCGGGAGATACTCCTCGAGCAACCGACTTCCGGGCGGGGCCTCGGCCGTCGACGCCTCGCCGTCCGAGGGATCGATGATCGACGACGCCGGCTGCCCGGTGCCGAAGACGTCGGCGAGGTCCTCCTCCACCTCGAACTGCTCGCCACGGATCTCGCGCCGATTCGAGAACAGGATGACGCCGTTCGGCGACCAGACCTTGATGTGGTAGATCCCGCCACCGTCGCGATCGACCAGTGCGGCGAGGCTCGTCTCGACACTCGCCGCTCGAGCGTCGTCGACGGGTGCGGTCAGCTCATCCGGCTCGAGGATGACTCCGGCAAGGCCGCGGACGAGCGATCGGTCGGCGGCGACGCTCGACTCGATCGCGGAATTGGCGACATGGGAGCTGACGACGACGACGAGCGCGATGCCCGCGAGCGTCACGAGCAGGAGGCTGGCGCCGTAGACGAGCAGCAGCAGCCGGTTGCGCCCTGTGGCGCCTGCCCCCGGGCGGATGGTCACGCGGTCCCCTGAGCGGCGTGGAGAAGTCGCGACCGTACGAAAGCGCGGTGCGGCGCGTCGATAGGACGTTCGTCCGGCGCGCGTCCCGGGTCAGATCGTCAGGACGTGGGTCAGGTCGATCAGGACGAAGAGCACCAGCAGGATCGCGACGAGACCGCCCCCGATCAGCACGATCCGCCGGACGTCGCGGACGACGTACGCGTATTCCTGGCTCGCCTGCGCCGCGAGACCACCGGCCTGCGCGGTCCGGCTGCGCTCCTCGCCGACGACGCGCTCTCGGGTGTCCCGCCGGCGGCGGGATTCCTCGACCGAGCGCTCCTGCTCGACGATTCGCGCCTCGATCTCGGCCGCCCGACGCTCCTCGTCCTCGGTCAGCCCTCCCGGACGCCGCGTTGGTGACGGCGACGGCGAGGCTGGCGCCGCGTCACGGAGCGTGTTCGGGCGCGGCTGCGGATGGCTGGCGGACCGCCGGCGCCCCGGCCTGACGGTGCCGCGGACGCGCTTGGCCATGGCTCCCTTCGATGGCGTGCGACGGTCGGGCCGTCGGAGGATAGCAGGGGCACTTCGGGGGATCGGGAGTGAACGACCGGTTGGTAGACTCCCGCGCGGACGGAGGGAGAACGCTGGTCATCGACGTCGCTTCGATCGCCGCCGACCCGCTCGCGCCGGCGGTCGGTGGGCTGGCGATCGTCGTCGCGGTCCTCGTCCTGGCGCTGCTCGCGCTCACCATTCGATTGCGGCGCCTGTCGCGCCGGCTCGACCGGCTGACGGCGGGGGAGAGCGGGCGGAGCCTCGAAGCCGTCATCGAGGCCCAGCTCGCGACGGTCGCCCGCGCGTCGCGCCAGGTCGAGGAGCTGGGGTCCCGATCGACGACGCTCGAGGCGACGACGCGACGCTCGCTCCAGCGGATCGGCCTCGTCCGGTACAACCCGTTCGAGGACACCGGCGGCAACCAGAGCTTCGCCCTGGCCCTCCTCGATGCCGAGGGCAACGGCTTCGTGGTCTCGAGCCTCCATGCCCGGGCGGTGACGCGCGTCTACGCGAAGGCCGTCACCGCGGGGCAGGGGGACGGGGCGCTCTCGAACGAGGAAGCTGACGCCGTTCGACGAGCGCTCGCCCGACCCGCCGAAACCCGGACCTGATGTGGGCGTGACAGCCAAGCTGACATCCCCGTCGGCCAGGCTGTCGTGGTGGCGATCGACCTCGCTCTCGCTCCGGACGTCGCCCTCGACGACGTCGAGTGGCCGTCGGCGGCGGCGATGAGGCGGAGACGAGAGCCCGCCCCGCTCGAGCAGCTGCCGGTCTGGGGCTCGTTCGCGGCAGCAGTGGAGCCCGCGGCCGCGGACGACGACGCGCCCGGGCTGGCGGCTCTCCTCGGCGGCCTCAACCCCGAGCAGCGACGCGCGGTCACCCACGGCGAGGGGCCGCTCCTCGTGGTCGCGGGCGCGGGGACCGGCAAGACACAGGTGATCACCCGGCGGATCGCCTGGCTGATCGCGACGCGGCGCGCCCGGCCGTCCGAGATCCTCGCCCTCACGTTCACCGACAAGGCCGCCGACGAGATGGAGGTCCGGGTCGACCAGCTCGTTCCCTACGGCTACGCCGACGCGACGATCGCCACGTTCCACGCCTTCGGCGACCGGCTGATCCGGGAGCACGCGCTCGAGCTCGGGCTCCCGACGGACATTCGGGTCCTGTCGCGGCCGGAGGTCGTGATCTTCCTCCGTGAGCACCTCTTCGACTTCGAGCTCGACTGGTATCGGCCGCTCGGCGATCCGACCCGCTTCCTCGACGCGCTCGCGGGCTACTTCAGTCGCCTCAAGGACGAGGACGTGTCGCCAGCCGCGTACCTCGCCTACGCCACCGATCTTGGGCGGACCGGCGAAGCCGCGTCGTCCGCGGCGGTTGAGGACGGCGCGACCGACGCGCAACGCGACGCAGCGGACGCTCTCGGTGAGGACGCCGCCCGCCAGCTCGAGCTCGCGCGCGCCTTCGGTCGCTACCAGGAGCTCCTTGCCGCGAACGGCTTTCTCGACTTCGGGGACCAGGTCGCACTGGCCATCCGGCTCCTGCGGGAGTCGCCGGCGGCCCGACGCGACATCCAGGCGCGCTATCGGTACGTGCTGGTCGACGAGTTCCAGGACACGAACCGCGCCCAGTCCGAGCTCGTCGCGCTCATCGCCCAGCCCCACCGGAACGTGACCGTAGTGGGCGACGACGACCAGGCGATTTACGCATTCCGGGGCGCCGCCGTCGGCAACATCCTCGACTTTCGCGAGCGCTACCAGGGCGCCCGGACGGTGGTGCTGACCCGCAACTACCGGTCGCTCCGGCCGATCCTCGACGCGGCCTATCGCCTCGTCCGGCACAACGACCCGGACCGGCTCGAGGTCCGAGCGGGCGTCGCCAAGCGGCTCCGTCCCGAACGCCGGCACGACGACGAGGCGCCGGTCCGCCTCGAGGCATTCGCGACCGGCGCCGAGGAGGCCGACTGGATCGCGGCGGAGGTCGGCCGACGGATCGCGGCGGGCGGCCGTCCGCGGGACGTCGCGGTCCTCGTCCGGACGAACGCGGCGGCCGACCCGATCCTGCGCAGCCTCAACGTCGCCGGGATCCCGTGGCGGTTCTCCGGGACGACGGGTCTCTATGCGCGTCCCGAGGTCCGCATCCTCCTCTCGTTCGTGCGGGCAGTCGCGGACCTCGGCTCGAGCGTCGACGTCTACGCGCTCGCCGCATCCGACGTCTACGGCCTCCGTGGCCCCGACCTCGTCGCCATCGGCAACATGGCTCGCCGGCGCAATCGGTCGATCTGGGAGGTTCTCGATGAGCTCGAGCGCCAGCCCGGGATCCTCCGCCTGTCGCCCGACGGTCGCGCTGCGGCGTCGCGGCTCGTGGCCGATCTGCGCCGGTTCGTCGAGCTGTCACAGGTCCGGCCGGCGGGCGAGGTCCTCTACGCGTTCCTCAAGTCGTCGGGCCTGCTCGGACGCTGGGCCGCATCGGATTCGGCGGCGGCCGAGGAGGCGCTCGCGAACGTCGCGCGGTTCTTCCAGATCGTTCGCTCGCAGTCCGCGCTCCTGCCCGACGACCGCGTCCCGATCGTCGCCGGGCACCTCCGGACGCTCATCG
>DASXWX010000197.1:0-4484 GCA_036503395.1 Candidatus Limnocylindrales bacterium | reverse complement strand
GGGGTCGCGCCGGTCGGGTCCGGGCGCAGGACGTCGCGGACGAGGAGCCGCCGGAGGCGCGCCTCGAGCACCGTCTGCTCGCGGCTCGCCACCGCCGCGTTCTGGAGGAACCAGCCGATGGCGATCATCCAGATTCCGCCCAGGAGGTTGCCGCCGATGACCTGCCAGAAGCCCCACAGCATGAGCCCCCAGGCCACGACCTGGCCGACCGTCGAGGCGACCTGTGTCGCCCGCCCCAGATCATGGGTGACGCTCCACACGATCGAACGGAGGACGCGTCCGCCGTCGAGCGGAAAGCCGGGGACGAGATTGAACGCGCCGAGGGCCGCGTTGATGAAGGCGAGGTAGCCGGCGGTCGCGGCGATCGGGGTCGTCGTCGAGAACGCGATCGCGACGACATAGGCCGCCACCGCCACCGCGAAGCTCGTGAGCGGTCCGACGATGGCGACCGCGAACTCGACGCCGGGTCGCTTGGCCTCCGCCGACAGGTTCGAGACGCCGCCGAAGATGAACAGCGTGATCGACTCGACGTCGAGGCCTCGGCCGCGGGCGACGATCGAATGGGCCAGCTCGTGGGCGAGGACGCTGGCGAAGAAGAGGAGCGCCGCGACCGCGCCGAGCAGCCAGTCGGTCGTCGCGTCCGCCCCGGGAATCGCGGTCGGGAAATAGCCCGTCGCGAGCGACCAGGTGACGAGGCCCGCGATCACGAGCCAGCTCACATGGACGTTCACCTCGACGCCCGCGATCGTGGCGATCCTGACGGCGCTCCCGACGCGCCCTGCCCGGGCGTCGGGCCGCGGACCGGCCGCGTTCGGCCGCGGGCTGGCGGTGGCCTGCTCCATTGCCTCATTCTGGACCGTCGCCGGCGATCGGACGGCGAGTGTCTCGCCCGGAGCCACCGGAGGGCTCGCGGCCGGAACGGGGGGTCGGGGAGCCCCGTTCGGGTATGTCCCGCCCGGCATCCGACCCGTACCGTTGCGGCCACACGTCCTCCCGGGAGAGACACGCCATGGCTGCCGAGGCCGAACGCCTCGTCGTCGACGCATCGGTCGTCCAGTCGGCCTTCGACGCCGCCCCGGCCGGCCTTGGCGTCGTCGATCGCGACCTGCGGTTCGTCGTCGTCAACGAGACGCTCGCCGCGATGAACGGCGTCGCACCGGCGGACCACGTCGGTCGGCGGATCGACGAAATCCTGCCCCAGATCGGGGACTCGGCCGTCGCCGCGATCCGGCGGGTCCTCGAGACCGGGTCGCCGCTCCTCGACGTCGAGGTCTCGGGCGAGACCAACGCGGAGCCAGGCGAACGGCGCGAGTGGCTCGAGAGCTTTCACCCGATTCGCGGTGCCGACGGGTCGATCGTCGGGATCGTCGCCTCGGTGATCGACGTGACCGACCGGGCCCGGCGCGCTCGCGCCCAGCAGGCGTTCATCGACGTGCTGTCGCACGAGATGCGGACGCCGATCACGACGATCCTGGCCGGCGCGCAGCTCCTCACCCGCGGTGAGCGGGAGCCCGAATCGATGCGCCAGCTGGCGGCCGAGATCGCCGACGAGGCGGCCCGACTCAACCGCCTCGTGGAGAACCTCATCGTGCTGTCGCGGATCGAGCGCGGTGTCGAGATCGCCCCGAACGACCCGGTCCTCGTCCAGCACGTCCTCGAGCGGGTCGTGGCCGAGGAGCAGCGGCGGCACGGCGAGGTCACGTTCGTCGTCCGACGTCGCCCGGACCTGCCGCCGATCGGCGGCGACGAGGGCTATCTCGAGCAGATCGTCCGCAACCTCGTCTCGAACGCGGTGAAGTACGGCCGGAACGGCGGCACCGTCGAGATCGAGGCCGAGCTCGGCGCAGGCGAGGTCGTCGTGCGTGTGTGCGACGACGGCCCCGGGTTCATTGACGGGGACGAGGAGCGTGTCTTCGAGCTCTTCTACCGGGGCCCGCGGGCCAGCCGCCGGGCGAGCGGCGCGGGGATCGGCCTGTACGTCGTCCGGAGCCTCGTCGAGACCCTTCACGGCCGGACGTGGGCCGCCACGCGACCCGATGGCGGCGCGGAGCTCGGCGTCGCGTTCCCGGTGATGGACGAGCGCGAGCTCGACTAGACAACGCGGGTGCCGGAACGCACCGCTGGGGTACTTCCGGGTGGTTTGGGCCGTAGTACGAACGGGGGAGCGGACGTATCCTCGCGACGTCGGGGGCCCCAGCCCTTCGGACGACCAACCGGCCGACGGAGGATCGAAGCATGTCTCTGCTCCAGCGGGTGGAGCGCGCGCAGGCAGCCGCTGAGCAAGCGAAGGCAGACGCCGAAAAGGCACGAGCGCTGGCAGAGGCGCAAGGCGAGGCCCAGGCGGGGCGCCGGTCGGCGCCCCAGCCCCAGCCCCAGCCCGAGCCTCGGGCCCAGCTGCCCGTTCCCGTCGCCCCGCTACCGGCTCCGCCCTCGCAGGCAGCGGCCGCCGTCGCCGGCGTCGCGTCGCGGGACGAGCTCCTTCACGAGGTTCGGATCCGCCTCCAGAACGAGGTGATCCGCGCCTTCGACTCGATCCTCGACGTTCCGCCCGAGGAGGTCCGGTCGCGGATCGAGGGCATCGTCAACCGCCTCATCGACGAGAACGGTTTCGCCGTGACGCGGTCGGAGCGCGAACGGCTCGCGATCGAGATGGTCAACGAGGTGACCGGCTTCGGCCCGATCGAACCGCTGCTCGCCGACGAGACCATCACCGAGGTGATGGTCAATGGGCCGCGCCAGATCTACATCGAGCGGGGCGGCAAGATCCAGCGGGTCGACGTCCACTTCCTCAACGACGAGCACGTCAAGCGGATCATCGACCGGATCATCACGCCGATGGGCCGCCGGATCGACGAGACGAGTCCGAGGGTGGACGCGAGACTGCCGGACGGCTCGCGCGTCAACGCGATCATCGAGCCGCTCTCGCTCGTGGGTCCCGTCATCACCGTCCGCAAGTTCGCGGCGAAGCCGTACACCGTCGACGACCTGATCGGGTTCGGAACGTCGACGCCCGAGATGTTCGACTTCCTGCGCGCCTGCATCGAGGCCAAGGTCAACCTCTTCGTCTCGGGCGGGACCGGGTCGGGCAAGACGACCACCCTCAACGTCCTCTCGTCATTCATCCCGTCCGAGGACCGGATCATCACCGTCGAGGACGCGGCAGAGCTCCAGCTTCGCCAGCCCCACGTCGTGACCCTCGAGAGCCGTCCTCCGAACCTCGAGGGAACGGGCGAGATCACGATCCGCGACCTCCTCCGGAACTCGCTCCACATGCGACCCGACCGGATCATCGTCGGCGAATGCCGGGCGGGCGAGGCGCTCGACATGATCCAGGCGATGACGACCGGCCACGACGGGTCGCTCTCGACCGGCCACGCGAACAGCCCGCGCGACATGCTCCGGCGGCTCGAGACGATGGTCCTCATGACCGGCTACGAGATGCCCCTCCGAGCCATCCGCGAGCAGATCGCCTCGGCCGTCGACCTCATCGTCCACACTGCCCGCCTCAAGGACGGCTCCCGCAAGATCGTCAGCATCACCGAGGTCTACGGGATCGAGGACGACGAGATCCTCACCCAGGACATCTTCACCTTCGAGCAGACGGGCTTCGTCGACGGGCGCATCGAGGGCTATCTCAAGCCCACGGGCGTGCGACCGTACTTCATGAGCCGGTTCGCGGCAAACGGCATCGAGCTCCCGCCCGGCGAGTTCGGCATCCCGCCCGAGGACCCCTCGAAGCCGGCCTCGCCCCACGTCAAGAGCCGCTGGCGAGCGGGGACGACCGCGGAGAGCGCCGATCTCGGGCGACTGACGGTCGGCCTCGGCCGAGCCGTGACCGCAGGCGGAATGGTCTACGTCTCCGCGATCGGACCCGTCGACCTCGAGACCGGGCAGGTCGTGGGCGCCACGATCAAGGAGCAGGCGCGCCAGTGTCTCCGAAACCTCGAGGCGAAGCTCACCGAGGCCGGGAGCTCGCTCGACAAGGTCGTCTGGGCCAACTGGTCACTGCGCGATCAGTCGGAGTTCGACACGTTCAACGAGGAGTGGCTGCGCTGGTTCACGGGCGACGCGCCCGTGGGACAGGGGACGCTGCTGCCGCTGTCGCACCGCCGGGCCGGGTTCAAGGTCTCGATCGGAGTCATCGCCCAGGCGTGACCGCCGGGCGTCAGTGGAGGCGCTCGGTCCAGTCGGGTGGCACGCGGCCGGCCGGCCCGGGGACCGGCTGGTCGAGCGGATGGTGATCCGGCGGCGCGAGCTCGGGCCCGTAGACGTAGGTCTGCCGCGCGTAGTCCCAGAACCAGTCCTCGCCCGGCTCGTAGCTCCGGGCGATCGGGTGGGCTGTCTCGGCGGCGTGCATGCGGGCGTGCTGTGACGGCGACGAGTCGCAGCAGCCGACGTGGCCGCAGGTCGCGCAGCGCCGCAGATGGAACCACCATCCGTCGGCCGCGAGGCATTCCACGCAGCCCGGACCGCTCGGCGGGACG
>DASXWX010000196.1:0-20996 GCA_036503395.1 Candidatus Limnocylindrales bacterium | reverse complement strand
GATCCCAAGCCGACGTTCGACCAGCCGCTCGACCTCAACCTCACCGACGACCTGATCGTCTCGCCGTTCGCCGATCCGAGCCCGCCGGAGCAATCCGGGGCACCGGACACGATCGCCGACGCCGTCGATTTCCGACCGACGGACGCGGTCTGGCGGAATGGCCGACTGCTGGTCGCGTCGACCAACACCTGCACCCCTGACGGCGACGACACCGTTCGCGACTGCGCCCGGTTCACGGAGCTCACGACCAATGGCAAGAGTGATCCGCCGGATCTGCGGCAGGACGTGCTGATCGGACAGGACGGCTACGACTCGTTCATGCCCGGTGTCGGCTATGCCGGTGACGGGACGATTCACGTCGCGTGGACGCGCTCGTCGTCCACGTCGTTCGCCGACAGCATGGCCAGCTACCAGGGAACGTCGGACGACGTGAGCACGATCGCGGCGCCGACCGTCGTCGCCGCCGGCCAGGCCAACTACGACGGTTCTCGCTGGGGCGACTACGTCGGCGTCGCCCAGGACCCGCAGGTCCCGAACGCCGTGTGGGAGGCCAACGAGTACGCCGCGACCGACAACAGCTGGTCGACGAAGGTGGCGCAGCTCGAGACCAGCGGCCTGCGCTACGTCCCGATCAGCCCCGTCCGCGTGCTCGACAGCCGGAACGGCACCGGCCTCTCCGGCAAGTTCCAGGCGAACACCGCGCGGGCCTGGAACGTGGCGGGCGTCGGCAGCATCGACGACAACGCACGGGCCGTCACCGGCAACATCACGATCGTCAACCAGCAGGCGAAGGGTCACGTCTCGGTAACGCCGACCCCGACGAACAGCCCGACGACGTCGACGCTCAACTTCCCGACCGGAGAGTCGCGGGCGAACAACCTGACCGCGACGCTCAGCAGCAGCGGCACGCTCGCGGCGGTCTACGTCGCGGGGTCGGGCAAGACGGCGGACGTCATCTTCGACGTGACCGGCTACTACGTCGACGACGACACGGCCGCCACCTACACCTCCGAGGAGCCCGTCCGCGTCCTCGACACGCGGATCGGCACCGGCCTGGGCGGCGTGTTCAACGCCAACGTCGCCCGTCGGCTCGTCCTCGGCGGGGTCGACTTCGGTGGCACCACGGCCGTCCCGGCCGACGCGACCGCCATCACCGGCAACCTCACAGCGACCGGGGCGACGGCGAAAGGCCACATCTCGATCACCGACAGCGATCCCGGCTCGAGCGAGCCGCCGGTCTCGAACCTGAACTTCCCGGCCGGCGACAACCGGGCGAACGGCGTGACCGTCACGCTCGATGACCCGGACACCGATGGCCACACCGGCATCTGGCTCGTCTACCGCTCGACGAGCGGCGCGAAGACCCATGTCATCCTCGACGTCACGGGCTACTTCACGAACGACGACTCCGGCGCGGAGTTCCACCCGCTCAACCCGGGCCGGATCCTCGACACGCGCTCCGGCGCGGTCCTGAGCGGCCTGACGGGCGTCTTCAGCGCGAACCATCACCGAACGCTCGATGTCGACGGCCACTGGGGCGTCCCCGCGGGCGCGACGGCGATCACCGGCAACCTGACGGTCGTCAACCAGACGAACACGGGCCATATCTCCGTCACCCAGGATCCGAACGACTCACCCACCACGTCGACGCTCAACGCGCCGCTCGGCGACACCCGCGCGAACGGCATCACCGCCCCGCTGAGCACGAGCCCGGCCGGGAACGTGAGCGCGACGTGGGCGAATACCGGCTCAACCCACCTCATCCTCGATCTCTCGGGCTACTTCGAGTAGCGCCGATGGGCGGCGGGACCGGCCTTCAGCCTGAGGCGGGTCCCGTCGCCGACGCCCAGCCCTTCGCCCGCCCGACGGCGGCGCGCCAGCGGTCGACGAGGCGCGCTCGTTCGCGCTCGCCCATTGCCGGCTCGAACCGCCGATCGAGCCGCCACGTCGCCGCGATCTCCTCGGGGCCCGACCAGACGCCGATCGCCAGCCCGGCGAGGAAGGCGGCGCCCAGGGCCGTCGTCTCGGTCACCGCCGGCCGCTCCACCGGGATCCCGAGCAGGTCCGCCTGGAACTGGAGCAACGCGTCGTTCGCCGCGGCCCCGCCGTCCACGCGCAGCGCCTCGAACGCCGGTCCGGACGCGGCGTCGGCGGCCATCGCGTCGAGCAGGTCGCGGACCTGGAAGGCGATCGAGTCGACGGTCGCCCGGGCGATCTCCGGGAGTCCGGTCCCGCGCTCGAGGCCGATCACGAGGCCGCGAGCGTCCGGATCCCAGTGCGGGGCGCCGAGGCCGACGAACGCGGGCACGACGACCAGGTCCGGATTGCGTGTCGCCGACGCTGCGAGTGCCTCGACGTCGGCCGACCGGTCGATGGCCCGGAGGCCGTCGCGAAGCCACTGCACCGCGGCTCCGGCGATGAAGACCGAGCCTTCGAGGGCGTAGGTGGCCGGCGCGCCCGCGCCGAGCTGCCAGAGGACGGTGGTCAGGAGCCCGTGGTCCGAGCGGACCGCCTGGGTTCCGGTGTTCCGCAGCAAGAACGCACCCGTGCCGTACGTGTTCTTTGCGTCGCCGGGCACAAGGCAGGCCTGGCCGAACGTCGCCGCCTGCTGGTCGCCCGCCAGCGCCGCGATCGGGATCGGTCGGCCGAACAGGTCGGGCTCGGTCTCGCCGAGCACGCCGGAGGTCGGCCGGACCTCGGGCAGGAGCGCAGTCGGGACGCCGACGAGACGGCAGAGCTCCTCGTCCCAGGCGAGGCGACGGATGTCGAAGAGCAGGGTCCGGCTCGCGTTCGAGACGTCGGTCGCATGGACGCGGCCGCCGGTGAGCCGCCAGAGGAGGAACGTGTCGACGGTCCCGAACGCAAGCTCGCCGGCCTCGGCACGCGCCCGGAGGTTCGGCCCCGAGTCGAGGATCTCCGCGATCTTCGGCCCCGAGAAATAGGCGTCGAGCGGGAGCCCGGTGCGCTCGCGGAAGAGGCGCTCGTGGCCCGCCGCGCGAAGCGCGTCGCAGCGGGGCGCCGTGATCCGGCTCTGCCAGACGATCGCCGGCGCGACCGGACGGCCCGTGGCGCGATCCCAGACGACAGTCGTCTCGCGCTGGTTGGCGATGCCGATCGCCGCCACGTCGCCGATGTCGACGGCCGCCTCCGAGCCTGCGCGGGCCACGGCCTCGCGCGCCGTCTCGACCTGGCTCGTCCAGATGTCCTCGGGGTCGTGGGTCACATGACCGGGTTTCGGAAAGCCCTGCGGAAACTCGCGCTGGGCGGCGGCGATCGCGCGCGCGCCGCGGTCGAAGACGATCGCCCGGGACGAGGTCGTCCCCTGGTCGAGGGCGAGGACGACGCTCATCCCGTCGGCGTGGGGGGCGCCGGGACGTCGTACTCGTGGTGGGCGTTCGCCAGGTACGCCTCGACCTCGGCCGCCTGGCGCGCCGCGTCCCACCCGAGCTCGCCGCCGACGATCGCCGCGACCCTCGGCGCGATCGAGGCGCCGCGATCCGGCAGGACGGTGGCGAGGCGCATCCGTCGCGCGAGAACGTCGTCGAGAGAGAGCGCGAGCTCCTGCCGGACGGCCCACCGAACCTCCGCCTCGAGCTGGTCGATCGATGGGCCGAGTCGCTCGGTCGATCCCTCCGCGAGCAGTGCCTCCGCCTCGGTCCCGTGGCGCTCGACGAGCCGCTCGGCGACGGCCTGGTCGAGCCGGCACTCCGCGGCGAGTCGCCGCGCGAGCGCGTCAAGGGCCGAGAGCGGCGCGGCCCCGAGGAGCGGGATCTCGTGGGTGGTGGACGGCCGCCGCTTCGCCTCGTCCCCGAGCGCCGACTCGACCGCGTCGCGGGCGATGAGCCGATAGGTCGTGAACTTGCCGCCGGCCACCCGAACGAGGCCGGACGGGTCGCGCCAAACGCGGTGCTCGCGGCTGAGCGAGACGGTCGAGCCTGGCCTGCCGCTCGAGCGGCCCTGACCGGGTGCCGCGACGAGCGGGCGCAGCCCCGCATACGCGCCGACTGCATCCGAGGCCCGCAGGTCGAGGTCGAGCGTCCCGTTGACGAAGTCGAGGATCGTCGCGGTCTCGGCGCCCGTCGGGGCGGGCCGATCGGGCCGACCCTCGTCCGGATCGTCGGTCGTGCCGAGGATCCAGGCACCTGGCCACGGGACGATGAAGAGGACGCGGCCAGGGATACGGAGGGTCATCGGCGACGCGATCGGGATCCGCTCGCGCGGCACGACCAGGTGGCTGCCGCGGCTCGGGACGATCGTCGCCTCGCCCGGCGACCATGGCCCGTCGGCTCGCCCCGACCAGACGCCCCGGGCGTCGACGATACGTTCGGCCCGGATCTCGAATTCGCGGCCGCCGAGCCCGTCACGCGCCCTGACTCCGATTGCCCGTCCGTCCCCCTCGGTCAGGAGATCGGTCGCCGCCACCCGCGTGGCGACGAGAGCGCCGCGAGCGATCGCGGTGCGCGCGACCGTCGCCACCATCCTGGCGTCGTCCTCGACGCCGTCGTGGTAGACGATGCCCGCCCGCAGGCCCTTGCGCCGCAGCATCGGGGCGCGCTCGATGGTCGCGCCCGGTGAGAGGTGCTCCGAGAAGCCTCCGTCGCGGGCGGCGCCGAGCAGGTCGTAGAGGAGGAGCCCCGAGCCGTAGAACGCATGGTGGGCGAACGGGAGGCCGTAGATCGGGAAGAGGAACGGCTCCAGGCGGACGAGGTGCGGCGCGAGCTCGAGGAGCCGCGAGCGCTCGTCCAGCGCCTCACGGACGAGGTGGAAGCGGAACGTCTCGAGGTAGCGGAGGCCGCCGTGGATGAGCCGCGACGATCGGGACGACGTCCCGACGGCCAGGTCGTCGCGTTCGATGAGCGCCGCGCGGAGGCCGCGTGAGGCCGCGTCGAGCAACGCTCCCGTGCCGACGATCCCGCCGCCGACCACGAGCAGGTCCCAGCGCTCATCCGCGAGAGCGCGAAGGGCCGCGTTTCGTCGTTCGAGTGGGCCTGGTTCGATCACGAGCGAACCGTACCCGAAGGCGCCCACGCGGCCGGCGCGCTGTGGCGACTCGGCACACTTATGGCCCCCGGGCGCTCGCGGCCCCGGGGCGCTGTGGGCCTGGCGAACTGTGGCCCGCGGCGCGTTGGCGGCAGCTGCCCCGATTTCCAATCTGGTCGGACAGGGTTCGTCCGCGGGGAGGGCTCTCAGACCAAACGCGCCGTATGGACGGCCCGTGAGATGCGCGCTCGTGTCGGGGCGGAGCGGGCTGGTGCGCCTCCAAAGCACGTGCGTCAGGACCCAACGCGACGCCGCCGACCGCGAGCCTGGTGCGCCTCCAACGCATGTGCAGGTCAGGACGAGCGCGAAGCGCCGGCGGTCAGGCTCCGGCGCCGACCGGAACGCGATCCGACGCGGCGGCCGCACCAACCTCCGCCGCGGGGCCCGTCGAGCCGGCGACGACGATCTCGCGAATGCTCGCCTCGAGGACCGCGTGCGCCTCGACCGGCAAGCCCGCGTCCGTGATCAGCACATCGGCCTCGTCGAGCCGAGCGATCGAGCTGATCCCGACGACGCCCCACTTCGTGTGGTCCGCGAGCACGACGAGGCGACGCCCGGTGTCGATCAGCGCTCGGTTCGCCTCGGCCTCGAGGAGGTTGGGCGTGGTGAAGCCCGACCGCGGATCCATGCCGTGGACGCCCATGAAGACGATGTCGACGTGGATTCCGCGGAGGGCGGCGACCGCGAACGGACCGACGAGCGCGTCGGAGGGCGTCCGGACCCCGCCGGTGAGGATGATCGTGTGGTCGGTCCGGCCGGCCTGGTAGAGGACGTCGGTGACCGGCACCGAGTTCGTCACGATCGTGAGCCGCGGCACCTCCGTCAGCCGGCGGGCGAGGGCATACGTCGTCGTGCCGGCCGACAGCGCGACGGCCGAGCCGGGCTCGACGCGGGCCGCGGCGGCCTCCGCGATCGCCTCCTTCTCGGCCTGCTGGAGGGCCGACTTCGCCTTGAACCCGGGCTCGAACAGCGCGCCCGCCGCGAGCGCCGTGGCCCCACCGTGAACCTTCTCGAGGAGGCCACGATCGTGGAGAACCTCGAGGTCGCGGCGAACGGTCATGTCGGACACACCGAGGTCGCGAACGAGGTCGGCGACCTTCACCCCGCCCTGTTCACGGACGCGGGCGAGGATGAGCGCCTGTCGCTGTCGCGCGAGCAACTTCCGCCTCCCTCTCGACCCCTCGCCGGTCGGCCGACAGCCGACAGCATGACCCGATCGCCCAACAGAAGTCAACGGATTCCGACGTCGATCCGCGCAACATTCTGTCCGAAGTGCTTGACATCGGCCCTTCGGGGCCCGGACAATCGCCCAGGTTTGTCGGTTTCTGTTTGGCTCGAGGAGGAGCAAGATGGCCGAGTCCGACACCCCGCGAGCACCTTCACCCATCGACCTTGCGGTCCGGGCGATCACCCGCCGCGACGTCCTCAAGGGTGCGGCCGCTGTCGCGGGCATCGCGGCAACGAGCGGGATCCTGGCGGCCTGCTCCGGCGGGGCGTCGCCGGCAGCGAGCTCCGCGGCTCCGGCGGGCAGCGCGCCCGCGGCGAGCAGCGGAGGCTCGGCCGCGGCCAGCGGCGGCGGCGCCTCCGGCAGCACCAGCCTCGGCAGCAACTACTCCGACGACGTCCCCAAGAAGGCGATGCAGGCCGTCGTCGACGCCTTCAAGCAGAAGTCCGGCATCGACGTCACGGTCAATACCGTCGAGCACGGCAAGTTCCAGGACTCGATCAACTCGTACCTGCAGGGGACGCCGGACGACGTCTTCACCTGGTTCGCCGGCCATCGGATGCGGTTCTTCGCCGCCCAGGGCCTCGCGACCGACATCAGCGACGTCTGGGGCCAGGTCGGGAGCAACTACGCCGACGCATTCAAGACCGCCTCGACCGGCGACGACGGGAAGCAGTACTTCATCCCGTTCTACAACTATCCGTGGGTCATCATCTATCGGAAGAGCCTCTGGTCCGACAAGGGCTACGAGCAGCCCAAGACCTGGGACGACCTCAAGACGCTCGCCGGCAAGATGAAGTCCGACGGGCTCATCCCGATCGCCTTCGCCGACAAGGACGGCTGGCCGGCGATGGGGACGTTCGACATCCTCAACATGCGCCTCAACGGGTACCAGTTCCACGTCGACCTGATGAACGGCAAGGAGAAGTGGAGCGACCCGAAGGTCAAGTCCGTCTTCGACGCCTGGAAGGAGATCGTCCCGTTCCTCCAGACGGGAGCCCTCGGCCGGACGTGGCAGGACGCCGCCCAGTCGATGATCAAGAAGCAGGCCGGGATGTACTTCCTCGGCACGTTCGCCGGGGAGCAGGCGACCAACAAGGCCGACCACGACGACCTCGACTTCTTCGCCTTCCCGACCCTCGGCACCCAGTTTGATTCCGAGCAGGCGATCGACGCGCCGATCGACGGCTTCATGCTGAGCAAGGCACCGAAGAACCCGGACGCGGCCAAGGCCTTCCTGGAGTACCTTGCGACCGGTGCGGCGCAGGGCGTCTTCCTCGCATCGAGCCCGAACAACGTGGCCGCCGCCAAGGACGCGGACACGAGCAAGTACTCGCCCTTCCAGCAGAAGATGGCGGAGATCATCGGGGCGTCCCAGAAGATCGCCCAGTTCCTCGACCGCGACGCCCGCCCGGACTTCGCCGGACCGAACGGCATGCAGCACTTCCTCCAGGCCTTCCTCGGCAGCCCCGACCAGGACACGACGAAGCTCCAGGGCCAGATCCAGAGCTTCTACGACTCCCTCGGCCCGGAGAGCTGAGCCGATCGCAGCGACCCGCTCGTGGCCAATCACGCCGTAGAGCCGACCTCGTCCGCCCCGCCGGCAGCCGCCGACGGGGCGGCGTTGTCGGGGGCGGCGACGCAGAGGCGAACGCGGCGCCGCTACTCGCTGCTGACCGGGCGCGACAAGATCGTCCTGGCGCTCATGGTCGGCATCCCGGCCGTGATCCACATCGGTCTCGTGTGGCTGCCGACGCTCGGCTCGATCCTCCTCTCGTTCACGAGCTGGAACGGGATCGGGGGACTCGACCGGATCAAGTTCGTGGGCGTCCAGAACTACGTCAACCTCGTCACGACCTACCCGGCGTTCTGGCCCGCGCTCCAGCACAACCTGCTGTGGCTCGGCGTGTTCCTGTTCATCGCCACGCCGATCGGGATCTTCCTCGCGGTCCTGCTCGACAAGGACATCCGCGGGAGCCGTCTCTACCAGAGCGCGCTCTACATGCCGGTCGTGCTGTCCCTGGCGATCGTCGGGTTCATCTGGGAGCTCCAGTACTCGCCCGACACCGGGTTCATCAACAACGTCCTCCATACCCGCTCGAGTGACCCCACGTTCATCGACTGGCTGGGTGACTCGAGCATCAACATCTGGGCAGTACTGGTCGCCGCGAGCTGGCGTCACATCGGCTACATCATGGTCCTCTACCTCGCCGGGCTGAAGAGCGTCGACCAGTCGCTCAAGGAGGCCGCGGCGATCGACGGCGCGAACGAGCGCCAGATCTTCTTCCGTGTCGTCTTCCCGGTGCTCCGTCCGATCAACATCGTCGTGCTCGTGGTGACCGTGATCGAGTCGCTCCGGGCATTCGATATCGCCTACATCATCAATCGTGGGCTCAACGGCCTCGAGCTGCTGTCGATCCTCATCACGAACAACATCATCGGCGAGGCCTCGCGCATCGGGTTCGGCTCGGCGATCGCGGTCGTGCTGCTCGTGATCTCGCTCGGCCCGATCCTCCTCTACCTCACGCGGGCGATGCGCGAGGAAACCGCATGACGGCCGCTGCCGCGACACGCGCGGACGTCCGCCCCGTCGCGAGCCGGCGAAGTGGCCGTCGTGGCCGGCGGCTGCTGCTCCACGCGTTCCTCATCACCATCTCGATCGTCTGGCTCTTCCCGATCGCCTGGGCGATCTACCAGTCGTTCCGGCCGTACGGCGAGACGGCGGCCGACCCCGTGGCCCTGCCGCACACGCTCACGCTCGAGAACTTCACGAACGCGTGGACGCAGGCGGACCTGCCGCACTACTTCCTGAACACGATCATCATCGTGATCCCGGCCGTCATCGTGACGCTCCTGCTCGCGTCGATGGTCGCGTTCGCCGTTTCCCGGTTCAACTTCCGGTTCAACCTTCTGATGCTCATGGTCTTCACGGCCGGCAACCTCCTGCCGCAGCAGGTCATCATCACACCGCTATACCGGATGTACCTCGCACTGCCGCTGCCCGGACCGTTGAGCGACAACGGTCTCTGGTACGACCAGTTCTTCGGGATCATCATGATCCACGTCGCGTTCCAGCTCGGGTTCTGCACGTTCGTCCTGAGCAACTACATGAAGACGCTGCCGAAGGAGCTGCTCGAGGCCGCGCTCGTGGACGGCGCCTCGGTCTGGCGGACCTTCTGGCAGGTCACCTTCCCGCTGTGCCGCCCGCCGCTGGCCGCACTCGCGACGCTCGAGTTCACCTGGATCTACAACGACTTCTTCTGGGCGATCGTGCTCATGCGGACCGGCTCGAAGCTGCCGATCACGTCGGCGCTCAACAACCTCCAGGGAGAGTTCTTCACGAACTACAACCTGATCGCGGCGGGATCCGTGCTGGTGGCGCTGCCGACGCTGATCGTCTACTTCGCTCTCCAGCGTCAGTTCATCCGCGGCCTCACCCTCGGCTCGATGAAGGGGTGACGTCGACCGCCGTTCCGAGCTGGGAGTCGCCAACGCTGACCTCGATCGGGCGGCTGGCGATGCATTCTGTCCCGCACGGCGATCGGATCTCGCTCGACGGCCGCTGGCGGTTCCAGCTCCTTCGACGCCCGACCGACGAGCCGGGCCCGGACTGGCGCGAGGTCGACGTGCCCGGCTGCTGGACGATGCAGGAGACGTTCGACAGGCCGCACTACACGAACGTCCAGATGCCGTTTCCGAACCGCCCGCCGGACGTCCCGGACGAGAACCCCACCGGCGTCTACGTGCGGACGTTCACGCTGCCCGACGACTGGGCGGGTCGGCGCGTCGTCCTCTACGTCGGAGCGGCCGAGAGCGTTTTGCTCGTCGCGCTCAACGGGCGGGAGATCGGACTGTCGAAGGATTCCCACCTCGCGGCGGAGTTCGAGCTCACGCCCCACCTCCGCAACGGCGAGAACGAGCTCCGCCTGACCGTCGTGAAGTGGTCCGATGCCTCGTTCGTCGAGGACCAGGACCAGTGGTGGCACGGCGGCATCACCCGCCAGGTGTTCCTCTACGCGACCGCACCCGTCCACCTCGCCGACGTCCGGGCGATCGGCGACCTCGCCGACGACCTGACGACGGGCGCGCTCGACGTGACCGTGCAGGTGGGCTACGCCGGCGACACTCCCGAGCCCGGCTGGCACGTCGACGTGGCGCTCCTCTCCCCCGCCCTCACGCTCGTCCGGGAGGAGACGGCCGAGGCGGAGGTCGTCGACGCCGCGCTCGAGTCGCGCGTGACGCCCGAGGACCACGCGCTGAAGGACCGCATCGCATCCGGGCAGCCGGTGTCCGGGGAGGACGAGGCCCGTTGGCCGGCGCTCGTGCCGCGTCTCGCCCCGCCGGCCGACGGGTTCGCGACGTTCGCGCTCCGCGTCCCGGACGCCGAGCGCTGGACGGCCGAGATGCCCTCGCTCTACACGCTCGCCGTCCGACTCCGATCGCCGCGAGGGGAGGTCGTCGAGGAGACGAGCGTCCGGGTCGGCTTCCGGCGGGTCCAGGTCCGCGGCCTCGACCTGCTCGTCAACGGGGCGCGCCCGTACATCCGCGGCGTCAATCACCATGACTTCGACCAGCACACCGGGCGCGTCGTCACGCCGGCGTCGCTCCGCGCGGATCTCGTGCTGATGAAGCAGTTCGGGTTCAACGCCGTCCGAACCTCGCACTATCCGCCGGATCCCGCGTTCCTCGACCTGACCGACGAGCTCGGGCTCTACGTGATCGACGAGGCGGACATCGAGTCGCACGCCTACTACCAGGCCCTCTGTGACGACGCCCGCTACCTCCCGACGTGGGTCGAGCGGACGTCGCGCATGGCGATCCGCGACAAGAACCACCCGTCGGTGATCCTGTGGTCGCTCGGCAACGAGTCGGGGTACGGGGCGAACCACGACGCCGCGGCCGCGTGGCTCCGCCGCTACGACCCGTCGCGGCCACTCCACTACGAGGGCGCGATCCGGTTCGACTGGGCGAGCGACCAGAACGCGAGCGACGTCACCTGCCCGATGTACCCGCCGATCGAGGCGATCGTCGACCATGCCCGCTCGGGGCTCCAGCGGCATCCCCTGATCATGTGCGAGTACTCGCACGCGATGGGCAACTCGAACGGGACGCTGGCCGAGTACTGGGAGGCGATCGAGGCGACGCCCGGGCTCCAGGGCGGCTTCATCTGGGAGTTCTGGGACCACGGTCTCGTCCAGCGGCTGCCGGACGGCACGACCCGCTGGGCCTACGGCGGCGACTTCGGCGACGAGCCGAACGACGGCAACTTCTGCCTCGACGGCCTGGTCTGGCCGGATCGGCGACCGAAGCCGGCGATGTGGGAGCACAAGGCCCTCGCCTCGCCGATCGCCGCCCACGCGTCCGCCCCCGACGTCGAGGCCGGCCGGATCGAGCTCGTGAACCGGCAGCACGTCCGCGACCTGTCGTGGCTCAGCGGGCGCTGGGAGCTCGCGGTCGACGGCCTGGCGGTCTCCCGTGGCTCGGTCCGGCTGCCGGAGGTCGGCCCGGGCGAATCGGGCCCCGCCGAGCTCGTCGGCTGGGAGGCACCGCCCGAGGCACTCGAGACCTGGCTGACCATTCGCTTCCAAACCGCGGAGGAGCAGCCGTGGGCGCCGGCTGCGCTCGAGGTCGGATCGCTCCAGTGGCGGATCGATGCGCCGTCCCGATCGGACGGGCCCGCGCCGGACGCAGACCCGCCGGCCGACGGCCCGCCTCCCGACGTCGACGCTGAGGGCGTCCTCGCCCACGCGCTCCTCGACCGCGGCCCGACGCTCTCGCTGTGGCGGGCACCGACCGACAACGACCGGATCGGCGGGATGGCGGCGCGCTGGACGTCCCTCGGCGTCGACCGGCCGCAGCGTCGGCTCGTCTCGGTCGACCGCAACGGTTCGACGACCGTCGTCCGCGCCGAATACGTCACCACCGGCGGGAGCGTCGTTCACGAGCAGCGGCTCACCGCCCATGCCGACGGCTCGGTCCGGATCGATGAGCACGTGGACCTCCCGGACACGCTCGACGACCTCGCCCGAGTCGGCACCGTGCTCGAGCTGGCGGCCGGACTCGAGCAGCTGACCTGGTACGGGACGGGCCCGCTGGAGACCTATCCCGACCGCCGCCGCGCCGGGTATGTCGGCCGCTGGTCGTCGGCGGTCACGCACCAGTACGTCCCGTACGTCCGGCCGCAGGAGAACGGCGGCCACGCCGACGTCCGTTGGCTCGAGCTCCGCGACGACGCCGGCCGCGGTCTTCGGATCGAGCTCGACCGGCCCCGCCAGGTCTCGGTCACGCACGTCCGTGCCGACGAGCTCGCCGCGGCCACGCACGACGTCGAGGTCCGGGCGGTCCGCGAGACCGTCGTCCACCTCGACGCCGCCCATCGGGGCCTCGGGACCGCGAGCTGCGGCCCCGACACCCTCCCCGAGTACCGTCTCGCCGCGGGAACCTACGACTGGTCATGGACGCTGCGTCCGATCCCCGGCGGGCGATGACGGCCGGCGTCGACTTCGACCCGACGGCCCGCGTCTTCCACCTCCACAACGGCGGCGTCAGCTACCTGCTCCGCGTCCTCGACGACGGGTCGCTCGCGCACGTCCATTTCGGCGCGCCGCTGGCGCCCGGCCGGGCGTACGGCCACCTCGCTCCGCCGCGGGAGGCGACCTTCCGCAACCGGCTCGGGGCGACGATCCCGCTCGAGCTGCCGACGGCCGGCCGCGGCGACTTTCGCATCCCCGCGGTCGACGTGGCCCACCCGGACGGCTCGCGAGTCCTCGAGCTCCGCTACGTCGACCATCGGATCGACGCGGGCAAGCCGGGCCTCGACGGCCTGCCGGCGACCTACGTCGAGTCGCCCGACGAGGCCGTGACGCTCATCGTCCGGCTGGCGGACGAACCGTCCGGGCTCGAGGTCGAGCTCGGCTGGACGCTCTTCGCGGCGTGGCCGATCGTCGCCCGCAACCACCGCGTCAGCAACGGTGGGACGGCGCCACTCCGGCTCGAGACGCTCATGAGCGCAACGCTCGAGCTTCCCGACGCCGACTGGACCCTCCTCCACCTCTCCGGCGGCTGGGCCCGCGAGCGGCACGTCGTCGAGGAGCGGCTGACGATGGGCCTCCACGGGATCGGCAGCATCCGCGGCGGCTCGAGCCACCAGCACAACCCGTTCCTCGCGCTCCGCCGGCCGTGGACGACCGAAGAGGCCGGCGAGGTCTACGGGGCGAGCCTCGTCTACTCGGGCAACTTCCTGGCCGAGGTCGAGGTCGACCAGAACGATGCCGTCCGAGCGAGGCTCGGGATCAACCCCGACACGTTCGCCTGGGAGCTCGGGCCCGGCGCTGTCTTCCAGGCGCCCGAGGCGCTCCTGGCGTGGTCAGGCGATGGGCTCGCGTCGCTCAGCGACGCGTTCCACGACCTGTTCCGCACGCGCCTCGCCCGTGGGCCGTGGCGGGATCGGCCGCGGCCGATCCTGATCAACAACTGGGAGGCGACGTACTTCGGGTTCGACGAGGCGAAGCTGGTCGAGATCGCGAGCCAGGCCGGCGACCTCGGGATCGAGCTGTTCGTGCTCGACGACGGCTGGTTCGGCCGCCGCGACGACGACACGAGCTCGCTCGGCGACTGGGTCGTCGACCGACGCAAGCTGCCGAACGGCATCGACGGCCTCGCCCGCCGGATCGAGGACATCGGCCTCCGGTTCGGGATCTGGATCGAGCCCGAGATGGTCAGCGAGCGAAGCGAGCTGTTCGCCGCCCACCCGGACTGGGCGATCGGGGTGCCCGGGCGGCGCCGGACCGAGGGCCGGAACCAGCACGTCCTCGACATGGCCCGACCCGACGTCGTGGACCACCTCTTCGCGGTCCTGGCGGAGCTCCTCCGCAGTGCGGCCATCTCGTATGTGAAGTGGGACTGGAACCGTTATCTCACCGAGCCGTTCTCCGCGACATTGCCGGCGCACCGGCAGGGCGAGTTCTTCCACCGCTACGTCCTCGGGCTCTACGACCTCTACCGCCGGCTGACCGAGGCGTTCCCGGAGGTGCTGTTCGAGTCGTGCGCCGGGGGCGGCGGTCGGTTCGATCCCGGCCTCCTCGCCTACGCGCCGCAGGCCTGGACGAGCGACGACACGGATGCCATCGAACGCCTCAGGATCCAGTGGGGGACCTCGCTCGCCTACCCGCTCTCGTCGATGGGCGCCCATGTGTCGGCCGTCCCGAACCACCAGGTCGGCCGCGTGACGCCCCTCGCGACGCGCGCCGCGGTCGCCTTCTTCGGCGTGTTCGGCTACGAGCTGGACGTGACCGAGCTGAGCGACGACGAGCGCCGGGCGGTGGCCGACCAGGTCCGCTTCTACAAGGACCACCGCGGGCTGTTCCAGCGGGGCCGTTTCCGGCGGCTTCGGAGCCCGTTCGATGGCGAGCGGAACGTCGTCGCCTGGATGGTCCTCGACGACGATGCCCGGACGGCGATCGTCGGGACCTACGTGGTGCTCAACCCGCCCCTGCCGGGGACGACTCGCGTGCGACCTGTCGGTCTCGATCCGGCGGCTCGCTATCGGATCGAATCGTGGCCGGACGCGGTGTACGGCACGGAGCCCGACGCGGTCCGCGGCGGGGACGAGCTGATGGCCATCGGGATCGACCTCGGGTCGGACCGGTGGGACGTCACGTTCCGCGGCGACTTCGCCGCCCGCCTGTTCGTGCTCCGCGCCGAGTAGCCACGGACGACCGGCCGGCTCCGCGAGTGCGAGACTTCGCGCGATGAGCGCAGCCGCCAATCAGGCCCCGGCCATCCGGGCCGCCGGTCTCGGGCGTCGGTTCGGCGACACCTGGGCCGTCCGCAACCTGACGTTCGACGTCGCGCCGGGCGAGGTTCTCGGGCTGCTTGGACCGAACGGCGCCGGCAAGACGACGACGGTCCGGATGCTGACCGCCCTCATCGCCGCGACCGAGGGCGACGCGTGGATCGACGGCTGCGACGTCCGCCGCGACGCCGAGGCCGTGCGGACCCGCGTCGGCGTCCTGACCGAGACGCCCGGCCTCTACGAGAAGCTGTCGGCGCTGGCGAACCTCGAGTTCTTCGGGCGTCTTCATCGGCTCCCCCGCGAGGTCGCGGACGAGCGGATTCGGCGGCTGCTGACGCTGTTCGATCTCTGGGACCGCCGGAACGATTCCGCGGGCACGTTCAGCAAGGGCATGAAGCAGAAGCTCGCGATCGCCCGCGCACTCCTGCACGAGCCGGCCGTGCTCTTCCTCGACGAGCCGACCGCCGCGCTCGACCCGGAGGCCGCGTTCCTGGTGCGAGACGCGATCTCCCGTCTGCGCGCCGCCGGCCGCACCATCGTGCTCGCCACCCACAACCTCGACGAGGCCAGCCGGCTGTGCGACCGGATCGCGTTCATCCGTGGCGGCCTGCTCCGGATCGACTCTCCCGCCCGGCTCCAGGACGAGGCCGGTCACGGTCGGGTGTCGATCGTGGTCGCCGGCTCGAGCGACGGCCTCGCCGAGACGGTCCGCGGCCTTTCCGGCGTCCGCGCGGTCGGCGTCGAGGATGGCCGCCTCGACGTCGACCTCGACGACCCCGCCCGGGACACGCCGCCGCTCGTTCGGGCGGTCGTCGAAGCCGGCGGGCAGGTCCTCGAGGTCCGCCGCCGCGCGGCCACGCTCGAGGACGTCTATTTCGAGGTCATGGGCGTCCGACCCGGCGCCGGGGGAGAGCTCGACTGATGCGCCTCGACATCCTCCGCGCCGTGATCGGGCGCGAGTTCGCGGAGCTCATCCGAAACCGGCTCCTGCTCGTGACGATCATCGTGCCTCCGGTCGTGCTGACGATCGCGCCCCTCGTGGTCGGGACGCTCGTGCAGGGCGGCGAGCGCTCGCTGCCGGACTCGCTCCTCCGCCAGATCCTCGCCCAACGCCCCGACTGGTCGTCGTTCAGCCCGCGTGAGCTCGCGGCCGCGTTCGCGATCCAGCAGTTCCTCATCTATTTCATGATCCTGCCGGCGTACATCCCGCTCGCCGTCGCCTCGTTCTCGATCATCGGCGAGAAGCAGTCGCGGAGCCTCGAGGCCGTCCTCGCGACGCCGATCCGGACGTCCGAGCTGCTCACCGGCAAGGCCATCGCGGCGCTCGTGCCGGGCCTGCTCGCCGGCTGGCTCACCTACGCGGTATTCGCGCTCCTCGCCCGGATCCAGTACGGGCCGCACCTCATCGGGGTCGTTTCCGACCCGTCCTGGCTGGCCGGCGTCTTCCTGCTCGGGCCGGCCATCGGCCTGCTCTCGGTCGTGGCGGGAATCGTGGTCAGCTCGCGTGTCAACGACCCGCGGACGGCGCAGCAGATCGGCGGCGTCATCATCATCCCGATCGTCGCGTTCACGATCCTCCAGTCGACCGCGACGGTGATCGTCGGGGCGAGCGGCTACGTCCTCGCGGCGCTCGTGGTGGCCGCGGTCGCGATCGCGGGCCTCCGGCTCGGGGTGGCGCTCTTCGGCCGGGAGACGATCCTGACGCGCTGGCGCTAGACGGGCTGAGCGCGGGAGTTGCCATGCCCGCTGCCCGCCTCTGTCGGACGGATCAGCCGGAGGCTTCGAGCGCGAGGAGGATCGCTCCGCCGACCACCAGCGCCGCGGCGGCCAGCCGACCGAGCGCGTGCGCGCCCCGTGCCTCACGCATCCGGAGGGTGCCCCACGCCGACGCGACGACGATCGCGGACTCGCGAAGCGGGGCCACCGCGCTCAGTGGCGCGAGCGTATAGGCGCCGAGGACCAGGAGGTACGCGGCGAGGGCGAGGATGCCGCCGAGGACACCGAGCGCGAGCTCGCGCCGCCGACCGTCGGGCCGGTCGTCGTCTGACGCATCGGCCGCGCCTCGCCACATCGTCCAAGCGGCGAGAACGACCGCCCCGACCGCGAACAGGATCGCGCCGTAGATCCAGGGCTCGGTCGTCCGGGCGCCGACGCGGTCGACAGCCGAATAGGCTGCGATCGAGCAGCCGGTGAGGGCGGCGAACGCCACCGCCGGGCCCTCGCCCGTCGCGAGACCGGCTCGCACGAACCGCCACGGTCGCTGCAGCCCGAGCAGCCCGACGAGGAGCAGTCCGACACCGACCGCGCCGATCGATCCGAGCCGCTCGCCGAGCACGAGGACGCCGACCGCGACCGCGAGCAGCGGCGCCGTTCCTCGGGCGATCGGGTAGACGAGCGACAGGTCGCCTCGCCGATAGGCGGCCGACAGGAGCGCGAAGTAGATCGCCTCGAGCACGCCGGACACCGCGCCGAGGACGAACGATTCGGGCGGCACGGGAGGCCGGCCGATCGTGAGCCAGCCCACGATCGCGAGCGGCACGAGCACGATCGCCGACGCGGCCATTGCGACCGCGGACCGCCGCAGCGGATCGCCAGCGGTCTTGATCACGACGTTCCACGCGACGTGGAGGCCGGCCGCGACGAGGACGAGGACGAGCGCGAGCGAGCTCACGCCCGGATCATGCCGGTCGGCGGGTGGTGCGTGGACGCGCCGCGGACGCCCTCCGGATTTCCCGGCAGGCGGGCGTAACGGCGACGGACGCCTCGGCGGGAGCGGCTACCGGTGCCGTTTTCCCGCTTCGCGGGCCTACCGGCATCGGAGTCGGCTTCCGGTTGCCGTTACTCCCGATTCGCGGGAACGCCGACCCGCGACTGGGCCGCGGGGATGTCAGCGAGCGATGTCGCGGCGGCGCACGCCCCACGCCCCGAGCGCCACCCCGACCACGAAAACCGCCAGGCTGACCACGACGCCGGTGGCGTCCCACGTGCCGACCATCGGCTGGCCGAAGTGCGCAGTCAACGCGAGGTCGTGAACCCAGGACGGCAGGTTGAGGGGCGGCGCGAGCAGGTCGACGAGGTACGTCGCGACGACCGCGAGCGCCGCAACCTCCGCCGCGAGCGACGTCCGCCACAGGCCGCCGACCGCGAAGCCGACGCCGACGATCGCCGCCGCGTAGAGACCGAGCGACACGGACCCGATCACCGGGGCAGTCGCGTCGAGCCCGCCCGATGCGGCGCCGAGACCGATCCCGGCACCGAGCAGGGCGGTCATCAGCACGATCGCGAGGAGGACGGCGACCGCGCCGGCGACGACCCACCGCGTCCGGGACAGCGGCGTCGTCAGGATCGACTCGAGCCGACCATCGGTCTCGTCCGAGGCCCACTTCGACACGAATGTGGCCGCCGCGAACCCGGCCGCGATGTAGAAGATCTGGGCATACAGCTGCAGGAAGCCGCCGGCGGAAGTCAGGTCGAAGTCGGGGAAGACGGTCGCGAACGTCCTGAGGATGCTCGCGTCGTTCGCCAGCTGGTCGGTCATCGTCCTGACGAGCGACGCGAGCAGCGCGCCGAAGATGAACAGGCCGATGCCCCACCCGAGCGCGCGCGGCAGCTGGTCGCCGAACGCCCGGGAGATCGGGCCACGAACGCCGAGCACGTCCCCTGGCAGCGTCGGCAGGCCGAGACCCGCGGTGATCCCGAGGTCGCGGCGCGCGAACAGCTCGACGCCGGTCGCAAGGAATGCCGCCGCGACGACGCCGACGAGTGCCAGCCCGGGCCAGTCGTACTCGCCGATGAGCGCGACGTGGTCGTATGTCCACCGGAACGGGCTCAGCGCCGCGACCGGGCCGAGGAGGTCGAGCCCGCTCGCGACCCAGAGGACGATCATCGCCATGCCGGCCACGCCGGCCGCGCCCGAACGACCGAGGATCGGCGAAAGGGCGAGGGCGAGGCCGCCGAAGAAGAGCGCGATGAAGCCGACCCACAGGGCGAAACCAAGCGCGCCGAGCGGCGCGACAGGATCGCCGAGCGAGGCATTGCCGAAGGTGTGCGAGCTGACGCTGACGCTGACGGCGAGGAGGACGAGCGCCAGGACCAGCATCGTGAGATGGCCGCCCAGCTTCTCGAGCGCGATCCGGCGCTTGCCGAAGGGCGCGACGGCGACGAAGTCGAGGCTGCCGCGGCCGGCCTCGCCGGCGAGCGTGCCGGACAGCGCGAGGATCGACCACAGCGCGGTGCCGAGCGCGAACAGCGAGCCGTACTTCCACGACAGGTAGCCGCCGAACGTCCCCAACCCATCGGGCTTGCCGAAGAGGTTGACCATCGAGGCCGGCATCCCGCCGATGAGGCTTCCGATCTCCTGCCGGGCCTGCGCGGTGGGGAAGACCGTCGGGATTGCCGCGCCGAGCGCAAACGTGAGGCCGCCGAGCATCCCGGCGGCGACGATGAACGCGAGCCGCGAATCGCGGATCGTCTTGCCGTAGATGCTGCCGAAGCCGTAGAGGCGACGGCGAAGCGGGATCGGGCGGATGGCCCCCGCGAGCGTCTGCCGCGGCGCACCGGCGTCAACGGCCACGGCTTGCGGCCTCCACCGGCGCCTGGCCGTACTCCGCCAGGAACGTCTCCTCGAGCGTCGGCTCGCGGCTCACGAAGTCGACCAGCTCGTAGCGCGCGGCCGCCTGGACGACCGGCGTGATCGGGCCCGCGACGCGCATCCGGAGCGTGTGATCGTCGGCGACGACGTCCGACACCCCCGGCAGCGAGGCGAACGCCTCGACCGGCAGCCCGCCGGTGAAGCGCAGCTCCACCTGGTGGTGGGCGAGGTCGCGCAGCGCGTCGGTCCGGTCGAGGCGGACGAGCCGGCCGTCGCGGACGATCGCGACGCGGTCGGAGGTTCGTTCGACCTCGGACAGGATGTGGCTCGAGAGGAAGACCGTTCGGCCCTCCGCCTTTGCCTCGTGGACGAGCGCGTAGAACGACTGCTGGACGAGCGGGTCGAGCCCCGACGTCGGCTCGTCGAGGATCAGCAGCTCGGGCCGGTGCTGAAGTGCGACGACCAGTCCGATCTTCTGCTTGTTGCCCTTCGAATACTCCTTGAATCGCCGCGACGGGTCGATGTCGAGGCGCTCGATCAGCGACCGCTGGTAGGCCGGATCGACGCCACCGCGGAGGTTCGCGAAGTACTCGATCGTCTGGCCGCCCGTCAGCCGGTCGTAGAGCCCGAACTCGCCGGGGATGTAGCCGACACGCCGGTGGATCGAGACTGGGTCGGAGGTCGTTTCGATGCCGAAGACGAACGCCTTGCCGGCCGTCGGGTGGATCAGGTCGAGCAGCGTCCGGATCGTCGTCGTCTTGCCCGCGCCGTTCGGGCCGAGGAAGCCGAACACCTCGCCCTCGCGGACCTCGAGATCGACGTCCTCGATCCCCCGGTGGCCCCCGTACGACTTGGTGAGCTTCTGCGTTTCGATGATCGTCGTCATGCCGATCCCTCCTGTCGCTGAGCGAGGAAGCGGTCGACGATGGCCGGGACCTCGTGTTCGACGTACGCGAGCAGGTCGCGCATCTCCTCGAGCCGCTCGCGCGACTCGGCCGGTCGGTCGCTGATCGCCTCGAGACCACGCTCCGCAACCGCGCGCAGCTGGGCGTAGATCCGGCCGGCGTTGCGCATGAACGATTCGAGCGCCTCCGGCTGGGCGTTGAACCATTCGCGCCGGTCGCCGCGGTGAGTCGTCCGGCGGATGAACCCGGCGTTCGCGAGGATCCTGGCGGTCCCGCTGATCGCCCCGCGGCTCGCGCGGAGCGCGTCGGCGATGTCGGCGGCAGTCTGCTCCGGCGGCTCGCAGATGAGCAGCCAACCCCACATTCGGCCGGCCATCGGCGTCATGCCGTAGGAGGCGAGGACCCGCCCCATCTCCTCGACGAAGTCGCTCTCGGCCGGTG
>DASXWX010000195.1:0-4168 GCA_036503395.1 Candidatus Limnocylindrales bacterium | reverse complement strand
GAGTCGTTGACCTGGAGCAGGATCCCGTCCCAGCGAAGCGCTCGCGCGATCGAGCGCCGATGCGGCCACGCCCCGACCACCCAGATCGGGATCCGCGGCCTCTGGACCGGGGTCGGTCGGAACGTCATCGGGCCAAACCGGTAGTGACGGCCGTCGAAGCCGAACGGCTCGCCCGACCAGAGCCCGTCGAGGATCGCCAGGCTCTCGTCGAGCCGCTCCGCCCGCTCGCGGGCGGCGGTCGGCTCGCCCACGTTCCCGAACCCGACATCGTCGAGGACGCCGAGCCCGACCGGCAGCACCAGGCGGCCGTTCGAGAGGCGGTCGAGGGTCGTCGTCTCGCGGGCCAGCTTCCAGGGACGCCGGCGGGCGGGAGCCGCGACCACGAGCCCCAGACGGACGCGCTCGGTCCGCATCGCCATGGCGGCGAGGATGACCCACGGGTCGTAGAGATCCATGTCGCCGATCGCGATCGCGTCGTAGTAGAAGACCCCGTCCCAGCCGGCGGCCTCGGCCGCGGCGGCGAGATCGCCGAGCGTTCGTGGATCGCCGGCGTTGAGGATGATCCCGACCCGCATGGCCAGCCCCTAGCCGGCGAGCTCGAGGTTCGCGATCGAGGCGAGCATCGTCTTGCGTCCCACCGACGGATCCTTGAAGGCGACCGTGACCTCCTCGTCGGAGCGGGTCAGCTTCGAGGTCACGACGATGCCGTCGCCGAACCGCGCGTGATGGACGCGGTCGCCGTCGCGGTACCGCCGCTCGCCCGGAATGACCGGCCGATCGACCGCCTGTGCCGGCCGCGCCGACGGCTGGTGCCCGAGAGAGCCCGAGGCGGCCCCGGCCGCGAACGCCTCGCGGCGAGCCGACAGGTCGCGGGTCGGCCGGAACGCCTCGCCGGCCGCCGGGCCTCCGGGTCGCCCGCTGCCCTGCCGGAAGGCGCCGCCTCCGGCCCGAACGGGCGTCCCGAACCGTGTCGAGCGCCGATCCCCGAAGACGAGGTCGAGGTCGAGGTCCGAATCGCCGCCATCGGGGTCGAGGCGCGGCCCGACCATGAGGTCCGCCGGGATCTCGAGCAGGAACCGGCTCGGGATCGAGGCCTGGCCCATTCCCCACGTGGCCCGCCGCCAGGCGTGGGACAGATAGAGGCGGCGCTTCGCGCGCGTCATCCCCACGTACGCGAGCCGCCGCTCCTCCTCCAGCTCCTTCTCGTCGTCGAGGGCCCGGCTGTGCGGGAAGACGCCCTCCTCGAGGCCGGCGATGAAGACGACCGGGAACTCGAGGCCTTTCGCCGCGTGGAGCGTGATCAGCGTGACGGCATCCGAAGTCCCCTCGTAGGCGTCCTGGTCCGCCACGAGCGCGGTCTCCTCGAGGAAGCGGTCGAGCGCGTCGTCGGGTGACAGGTCGTCGTAGCGCGTGGTCACCGAGCGCAGCTCCAGCAGGTTCGCCCAGCGCTCCTCGCCCTCCTCGGAGCCATCCGCGAGCATCGCCCGATACCCCGACGCCTCGAGGACCTCGTCGAGGAGCTCGGGCAGGGCGAGGACCCCGATGCGCGTCCGCAGCCGCCGGACGAGGGCAACGAACCCCGCGAGGGCGGTCTGTGACCGCGCTGCGAGCGCGGGCGCCTCACCGCGGGCCGCCGCCTCGAGGGCGCCGAAGTACGGCCGCTCGTCGGTGACGAGCCGGCGGACGGCCTCGAGCGTCTTCTCGCCGATCGACCGGGCGGGGACGTTGACGATCCGTTCGAAGCTGACCTGGTCGGCGTCGCTGCGCAGGACCCGCAGGTACGCGAGGGCGTCCTTCACCTCGCGGCGCTGGTAGAACCGCGTCCCGCCGACGAGCTGGTACCGGATCCCGTAGCGGAGGAACGCCTCCTCGATCGCCCGCGACTGGGCGTTCATGCGGTACATGACGGCGACGTCCTGGGCCCGTAACGGGCCGTCGTCGTCGTCGCCCGCCCGCCGGGTGAGGATCGAGCCCTGACCGCCCGTCAGACCCTCGACCTGGCGGGCGACCCACTCGGCCTCCTCCTCCTCGTTGTAGGCCTCGAAGCGCTGGATCGGCTTGCCCCCGGCGGCGTCGGTCCAGAGCTTCTTGTCGGTCCGGGCCGTGTTGCGTGACACGACGGCGTGGGCGGCGTCGAGGATCAGCTGCGTCGAGCGGTAGTTCCGCTCGAGCTTGACGACGGTCGCGTCGGGGTAATCGCGCTCGAAGTCGAGGATGTTTCGGATGTCGGCCCCGCGCCAGCTGTAGATCGACTGATCGTCGTCCCCCACGACGCAGAGGTTTCGGTGTCTGGCCGCCAGGTCCCGAACCCACAGGTACTGCGGCCGGTTCGTGTCCTGGTATTCGTCGACGTGGAGGTAGCGCCATCGCTCCTGGTAGCGGGCGAGGACCTGCGGCGCCTCGGCGAAGAGGCGGACGGCCTGGAGCAGGAGGTCGTCGAAGTCGAGGGCCCCGACGGACCGGAGGCGGCGCTCGTAGAGGCCTCCCAGGCGGGCGATCGTTCGTTCGTGGTGGTTGACCGCGTGCTCGCGAAGGAACGCCGCGTCGAGCATCTCGTTCTTCGCCCGGCTGATCGCGCCGAGCACGGCCGACGGCCGGAACTCGCCGGTCTGCGGCAGGTCCTCGTCCCGCAGGATCTGCTTCATCAGCTGCTGCTGGTCATCCGTGTCGTAGATCACGAACCGTCGGTCGATCCCGATCGCCTCGCCGTCGCGGCGAAGGACGCGGGCACAGAGCGCGTGGAACGTCCCGGCCTGAACGTCGCGGCCGGCCTCCCCGACGAGCGCGGTGATCCGCTCGCGCAGCTCGGCCGCGGCCCGGTTCGTGAACGTCACGGCGAGGATCTGCCACGGCCGGACCGCCTTGACCCCAACGAGGTACGCAACCCGATGGGCGAGGACCCGCGTCTTGCCCGAGCCGGCTCCGGCGAGGATGAGAACGGGCCCGTCGGTGGTCGTCACCGCCCGCGCCTGCTCGGGGTTGAGGTTCGACACGATCCGATCGGCGAGAACGGCGGTCGCCGCCTTCCGCTCCGCGGGCGAGGGCGCGGGCGCGGACGCATGGGGCTCGACGGGGGCCGGTGCGACGTCGGCGAGCCGCTCGGGTTCGATCGGGGTCAGGACGCGAGCGGGCTCGAGCCAGCCCGCCTCGTCCGCCGGCGTCTCCGCCTCGGACGGGAGCGAAGCGGGGTCGGCGGGCGCCGGGGCGAGCTCGTCTGGCGCGTGGTCGGCCCACAGGCCGTCGGCGTCACGGGTGGTGGGTGGAGTCACCGGAGAATTGTAGGGAGCCGCGATTGTCGGCCGGTCAGCCGGCCGTTCGCAGGGCGGCCATCGATATCCTCGGCCGATGAACGATCGGCGGGCGCGGGGCCCGGACGACGAGCGTCTTAGCGCCGAGCTCGTCGCGGCCTGGGACCGCGACGCCTCGACGTATGACGCAACACCACGGCAGGGCATTCTCCACGAGGACGAGTGGCGGGCCTGGCGGCGGCTGCTCGCGGCGCTCCTCGGCGACGCCGCCCACAGCGCGATCCCGCCCCGACGCGTGCTCGACGTGGGGACGGGGACGGGCACGATCGCCCTCCTCGCCGCGGAGCTCGGTCACGACGTCACCGGCGTCGACCTGTCCGAGGCGATGCTCGCGGAGGCGCGAGCGAAGGCGGCGAACGCCGGCCGGGCGATCGAGTGGCGGATCGCCGACGCCGAGGCCCTGCCGCCGGACCTCGTCGGGTTCGACGTCGTGATCGCGCGCCACGTGCTGTGGATGCTGCCCCACCCTCACGCTGCGATCACGGCTTGGCGGGACGCCGCCCGCCCCGGCGGGCTGGTGGCGATCATCGACGGATTCGTCCGAACCCCGCCGCCGCCCCTCGACGCCGCCGCGAGGGCACTCGGTCGCCTCGGGTCATGGCTGTCGTCATCGCCCCCCGCCGATCGCGACGGGGCGTATGCCGCGGCGATGCGCCACCAGCTGCCGCTCGCCGTCCAGCGCGACACGCGGGCCGTGGCGAGCCTGCTCGAAGCGCTCGGGCTCGAACGGATCCGCGTTCGACCCGTTCATGAGGTCGACCGCGTCGAGCGCTCGCATCAGCCGCTCCTCGTCCGCGTCTCCGATCCGCGCCGGCGCTACGTCGCGACCGGGCGGACTCCGATTCTCACCGCGGCCGGGC
>DASXWX010000194.1:0-5836 GCA_036503395.1 Candidatus Limnocylindrales bacterium | reverse complement strand
CACCGGCCGATCGCACTGGTCCTCGACGGCCCGTTTGTGGACGCCGAGCGTCTGGGGCGCGAACGAGCCCTTGCTGGTGAGCTTGTCCATGGGATGACCATGGAGCGGGCATCGATCGCGGTATGGCCGAGCGTGCGTGCCGCTCGCGGTGCAGGCGAAGGCAACGGGTGCGGGGTCGCTTCGAACCCCTGTGCTATCCTCCCGCGCGCCGCCGGACCCGGCGGCCCCGGGCGCGAAACGCTCGGAGCCCACACGCGGATCGTCCCGTCGGGACGGTGCCGGCCCCGCGCCCACCGGCGCCCCGGCCCCCGGCGATCAGGATCCGCGGCGGAACCAACCGACCTGGAGGACCCATGCCCCCCGTCTCGATGCGCCAGCTGCTGGAGGCCGGCGTCCATTTCGGCCACCAGACCCGGCGCTGGAACCCCAAGATGCGTCCGTTCATCTTTGCGGAGCGCAACGGGATCCACATCATCGACCTGGCCCAGACCGTCGACCGGCTCGACGTCGCCCTCGACTTCGTGCGGCAGACCGTCGCGCGAGGCGACAGCGTCCTCTTCGTGGGCACGAAGAAGCAGGCCCAGGAGCCGGTCAGCCAGGAGGCGATCCGGGCGAATCAGCCGTACGTCACGAAGCGCTGGCTGGGCGGCATGCTGACGAACTTCGTGACGATCCGGAAGCGGATCGGCCTCCTCGAGCAGCTCGAGGCCCGCCAGCAGTCGGGCGAGTTCGAGCGAATCCCGAAGAAGGAGGCTGCCGGGCTCACCGAGGAGCTCAACCGTCTCGAGGCGATGCTCGGCGGGATCCGGCGGATGAGGCGCCTGCCGGGCGCGATCTTCATCGTCGATCCCCACCGCGAGCGGATCGCCGTCACCGAGGCGAACAAGCTCGAGATCCCGGTCGTCGGGACGGGCGACACGAACGTCGACCCCGACGAGCTCGACTACATCATCCCGGCCAACGACGACGCGATCCGCTCGATCCGCCTCCTCTGCCAGCTCGTCGCCGACGCGGCGATCCAGGGTGCGCAGGAGCGTGCGGCTCGGGCGGCCGCCGAGCCGGAGCCCGAGGTCGAGATCGAGGGCGGGGAGGTCGCCGAGCCGGCATACGACGAGAGCGCGTCCGACGAGCTCGTCGCGGCTCTCGCCGGTGGCGGCGTCGTCAGCTTCGAGCCCGACCTCGACGAGGACGAGCTCCTGCCCGAGGCCCGGTCCGCCGATGGCGCGACACCGGCCGAGGAGACGCCGCCATCCACTGCGACCGCCGACGGTGGCGACACCGCGACCCCGCCGGCCGGAGCGCCGACGACGCCTGCGGCGCCGACCACGGGCGAGTCCTGACCACCGATACACGCACCGCGCCGGGTCGTGCCCGGCGGACCGACACAGGAGTAGCGACACGCATGGCGATCTCGGCCGAATCCGTCAAGCAGCTGCGCGACGCCACCGGCGCCGGTTTCATGGACTGCAAGCGCGCCCTCGAGGAGACCGGGGGCAACGTCGAGCAGGCCGTCGCGCTGCTGCGCGAGCGGGGAATGGCCGCGGCGGCCAGGAAGTCCGGCCGTGAGGCGCGCGAGGGCCTCGTCGGCAGCTACATCCACACGGGCGGCAAGGTCGGGGTCCTGATCGAGGTGAACTGCGAGACGGACTTCGTCGCCCGGACGGACGAGTTCCAGCGGCTCGTCCGTGACCTCGCCATCCAGGTCGCTGGTCTTGCCCCGCGCTGGGTCGACGTCGACCAGATCCCGGCCGACGAGCTCGAAGCGAAGCGCCGCGAGCTGCTCGACGATCCCACCGTGAGCGGCAAGCCAGAGGACATCCGGGGACGGATCGTCGACGGCCAGCTCCAGAAGTGGTACCGCGACGTCGTGCTGCTCGAGCAGCCGTTTCGCGACGAGGACCGGACGGTCCGCGAGCTGATCACCGACCGGATCGCCACGATCGGCGAGAACATCCGGGTCAGCCGCTTCACCCGCTACGAGCTCGGGGCCGAGTCGTGACCGAGGCAGTCGCGACGAGCGCTGCCGAGCCGACACAGGGCGGCCTGCAGTACCGGCGAATCCTCCTCAAGCTGTCCGGCGAGGCGCTCCTCGGCGACCGACCCTACGGCGTGGACCCCGCCTTCACGCTGTTCATCGCCCGCCAGGTCGCCGCGCTCCACGCGCTCGGCACCGAGGTCGGCATCGTCGTGGGCGGCGGCAACATCTTCCGCGGCCTCGCCGCGGCCTCGACGGGGATGGACCGGGCGATCGGCGACTACATCGGGATGCTCGCGACGGTGATGAACGGCCTCGCGCTCCAGGACGCGCTCGAGCAGCTCGAGGTCCCGACGCGGGTGATGAGCGCGATCGCGATGAACGAGATCGCCGAGCCCTACATCCGCCGCCGCGCGATCCGCCACCTCCAGAAGGGGCGCGTCGCGATCTTCGTCGCCGGCACCGGCAACCCGTACTTCACGACCGACACCGCCGCCGCCCTGCGGGCGGTCGAGATCGACGCCGAGATCCTGCTCAAGGCGACGAAGGTCGACGGTGTCTACGATGCCGATCCGGCGACGAACCCGGGGGCCCGGCGCTACAGTCGCCTCGGGTACGCGGACCTGCTCCGGGATCAGCTCAAGGTGATGGACGCCGCCGCGATCTCGCTCTGCATGGAGAACGATCTCCCGATCGTCGTGTTCGACCTGAACACGCCCGACAACATCAGCCGCGTGGTCCGCGGCGAGCCGGTCGGCACGTGGATCGGCGGTGACCGAGAAGGGAGCCGGACGTGAGCAGCGAGGTTCTCGCGACCGCCGAGCGGAAGATGGCTCGTGCCGTCGAGGTGATGGAGCGCGACCTCGCCGGACTCCGGACGGGACGCGCGTCGACCGCGCTCGTCGAGCGCCTCCAGGTCGAGTACTACGGCACACAGACCCCGCTCAACCAGCTGGCCGGGATCAGCGTCCCCGAGTCCCACCAGATCGTCATCCAGCCCTGGGACCGGAGCGTCCTCGGGGCGATCGAGAAGGCGATCATCAAGAGCGACATCGGCCTCGTCCCGAACGTCGACGGCGCGGTGGTGAGGCTGAACATCCCGCCGCTCACCGAGGAGCGTCGCAGGGACCTCGTCCGGCTCGTCCACAAGCGCATGGACGAGGCGAAGGTCGAGATCCGGAACATCCGTCGCGAGGGCGTGGATGCGCTCAAGCACGAGGAGCGCGAGGGCGACGTCGGCGCGGACGAGTCCCGTCGCGAGCAGGACACCCTCCAGAAGGTGACCGACCGACACGTCGCCGACGTCGACCGGCTCGGCGCCGCGAAGGAGCAGGAGGTCCTCGAGGTCGCGTGATCCACCAGCGCGAGCGGGGTCGGGCCGTCGCCGCGGGCGCCACTCGCATGCGGGACGCCGCCTCGCCGGCGATCGCTCGGGACACCACATCGCCGCTCGCCGCCGAGCTCGCAGCGCCCACCGATCTGCCGCGCCACGTGGCGATCATCATGGACGGCAATCGACGCTGGGCGCGTGAGCGCGGCGTCGCCGAGGCCGAGGGCCACGCGGCCGGTGTGGAGGCAATCCGGCCGATCGTCCGCCAGGCAGTCCGCCGCGGTGTCGAGGTCCTCTCGCTCTACGCATTCAGCCGTGAGAACTGGTCCCGCTCGAGCGACGAGGTCGCGACGCTGTTCGCGCTCCTCGAGCAGGCGATCCGCGACGAGACCGACGAGCTTCGCCGGGAGGGCGCCGCCGTGCGTGTCCTCGGTCGGCTCGAGGAGCTGCCGCCGAGCACGAGGGCGTCGATCGGCGAGGCCGTGGCCGCGACCGCGGGTGGCGATCGGCTGGTCCTCAACGTCGCGTTCAACTACTCGAGCCGGCAGGAGCTCGTCGACGCGGCGCGGCGCTGCGTCGAGGACGGGCTGGCCCCGGACGAGATCGACGAATCGGCCGTCGACGCACGGCTCTACACCGCCGGCCTTCCCGAGGTCGACCTGCTCATCCGGACGGGCGGGGAGCAGCGCATCAGCAACTTCCTGCTCTGGCAGGCTCAGTACGCCGAGCTCTACTTCTGCAACGCGTACTGGCCCGACTTCGGACCCGAGGCGTTCGACGCTGCACTCGTCGAGTACGCCCGCCGGCATCGTCGCTTCGGCCGGTAGCCGAGGCTCGTCCGTGCTCCGCCAGCGTGCGCTGAGCGCGGCCGTGCTCGTTCCGCCGCTCCTCGTCGTCCTGGTCCTCGGCGAGCCCTGGATCGCGCTGCTGATCGGCCTCCTCGTCGCGGGCGCCGCCTGGGAGACGTTCCGTCTCCTCCGGGCCACGGGGTCGTCGGTGCTGACGATGCTGGGCATCGTCCTGGCGCTCGGGCTGGCGGCCGCGGTTGCCGTCGACGCGCTGCCCGCCGTCGTGCCGGCACTCGCGCCGGTGATCGTCTCAGTCGCGCCCGTGCTCGTCGCGGTGGCCGTCGTGCTCGCGGCGGTCGGGTCGTTCGGCCGTCCGGACCCGCGCGACGGTTTCGCGACATGGATCGCGACGACCTTCGGCGCGCTCTACGCCGCGCTCCTCGGGTTCGTCGTCGCGCTCGGTGCCGTCGGGCCCGAGCCGGCGCCGAATGCGCCGCTGGCGGCCCTCGGCTCGGATCGCGGCTGGATCGTCGTCCTCGTCCTCGTCGTCTGGACATTCGACACGGCCGCGTACTTCGTCGGCAGCCGGATCGGCGGTCCCCGGTTCCTCGAGCACATCTCGCCGTCGAAGACGTGGGCGGGGCTCCTGGGCGGGCTCGCCGGCTCGACGATCGCGGGCACTGTGCTCGTCTCGGCCCTCGGACATGGCTGGCTGGCGGGAGCCGGCCTGGGCGCGGTCGTCGGAGCGGCCGCGCAGGCCGGCGACCTCGCCGAATCGATGCTGAAGCGGGCCGCCGGAGTGAAGGACTCGGGCAATCTCATTCCGGGCCACGGAGGCCTGCTCGACCGCGTCGATTCGTTCCTCTTCGCCGCGCCCGTCGCGACGCTCTATGTCCTCAGCGTCTTCCGCTGACCCGCGCCTCGGCGTGGCCGTCCTCGGCTCGACGGGTTCGATCGGCCGGCAGGCGCTCGATGTCCTCGGCCGGCTCGAGGACAGGTTCCGTGTCGTCGCCCTCGCTGCGGGACGAAACGGACGTGCGCTCGCGGACCAGGCGCGGGCCGTCCGCCCCGCCGCGGTGGCATTGACCGGGGGCAGCCTTCCGGCGGCCGAGCTGCCGGACGGCACGGAGCGCCTCGACACGGGGGACGCGCTCGCGACCCTCGCGACGCGCGCGGACGTGGACCTCGTCGTCGTCGGGACGGGCGGAATCGTGTCGCTCGGACCGGTCCTTGCCGCGCTCGAGGCGGGCAAGTTGGTCGCGACCGCGAACAAGGAAACGCTCGTCGCGGGCGGCCATCTCGTGATCCCGCTGGCACGGACGCTGGCGGCAGGTGTCGCCGCGACCGATCCGCGCTCGCCACTCGCCCAGCCGCTCGGCTGGCTCCGGCCGATCGATTCCGAGCACTCCGCGATCTGGCAGTCGCTGGCCGGCGAATCGTCGAATGCGATCGACCGACTCCTGCTGACGGCGTCCGGCGGACCGTTCCGGGAGCTGCCGGCGGAGGCGCTCGCGTCGGTCACCCCGGAGCAGGCGCTTCGGCACCCGACCTGGACGATGGGAGCGAAGATCACGATCGACTCGGCGACGCTCGCGAACAAGGGGCTCGAGGTGATCGAGGCACGCTGGCTGTACGATGTCGGCTACGACGCGATCGACGTGGTCGTCCATCCGCAGAGCGTCGTGCACTCGGCCGTCCTCTTCCGCGACGGCTCGCTCAAGGCCCAGCTGGGCACTCCCGACA
>DASXWX010000193.1:0-10581 GCA_036503395.1 Candidatus Limnocylindrales bacterium | reverse complement strand
GGCCCCCGGGCCGCCGTTCGTGCCCATGACGCCGGGCTGGCCGGGCCCAGGCAGCGGCTGTGGGCCGGGCGGACGCGGCTGCTGCTGGACCGTGACCCGGAAGATCGTCGTCGCGACCTGGTGGCGGATCAGGTCCCGCAGCTCCTCGTAGAGGCGGAAGGCCTCGCGGCGGAACTCGTTGAGCGGGTCCTGCTGGGCGTAGCCCCGGAGCCCGATCCCGCGCCGCATGTCGTCGACCTCGGTGAGGTGCTCGACCCACAGCGAGTCGATCGTGCGCAGGAGGACGATCCGCTCGACGAAGGCCCAGGTCTCCTCGCCGTAGTCGCGCTCCTTCTCCTCGAGGTGGGTCGTGATGAGGTCGCGTACGTGGGCGGCGATCGCGTCACGCCCGCCGACGTCCCACAGCTCGTCCTCGCTCGTGCCCGCGCCGTCGACGCCCATCGTGTGGAGCGTCGTCGAGAGCGCGGCCATGTTCCAGTCGTCCGGGACCTCGCCGCCGAGGTGCTGGTCGACGAGGACGTCGATCTCGTCGTCGAGGAAGGATTCGACCGTCGCCGTCAGGTCCTCGTTGCGAAGGACCTTCTCGCGCTCGGCGTAGATCGTCTCGCGCTGCTTGTTGATGACGTCGTCGAACTCGACGACGCGCTTGCGGAGGTCGAAGTTGAGGCCCTCGACCCGGCTCTGGGCGCTCTCGATCGTCTTGCTGACGAGCCGGCTCTCGATCGCGACGTCGTCCTCGAGGCCCATCCGCTCCATGAGCCCGGCGACGCGATCCGAGGCGAACCGTCGCATCAGCTCGTCGTCCAGGGACAGGTAGAAGCGAGACGAGCCGGGATCGCCCTGCCGGCCGGCGCGGCCACGGAGCTGGTTGTCGATCCGCCGGCTCTCGTGCCGCTCGGTGCCGATGATGTGGAGGCCGCCGGCCTCGACGACGCGCTCGTGGTCGGCGTCCACCTGGGCCTGGGCCTCGGCGAGGGCGGCGTCGTACGTCGCCCGGTCCACCTCCGCCGGGTTGAGGCCGCGCTTGTGGAGGATCTCCGAGGCGAGCCCCGCGGCGTCGCCGCCGAGCTTGATGTCCGTGCCGCGCCCGGCCATGTTCGTCGCGATGGTGACGGCGCCGGTCCGGCCCGCCTGGGCGACGATCGTCGCCTCCTTTTCGTGGAACTTGGCGTTCAGGGTCTCGTGCGGGACTCCGCGCCGCCGGAGCATCTCCGAGAGGAGCTCCGACTTCTCGACCGAGACCGTGCCGACGAGGACCGGGCGGCCGGCGTCGCGCATCTCGGCGATCTCGTCGATGAGCGCGCTGAACTTGCCGTTCTCGTTCCGGAAGACGAGGTCGGCCTCGTCGTCGCGGATCATCTCGCGATGCGTCGGGATCGCCACGACCTCGAGGCCGTAGATCTTGTGGAACTCCTCGGCCTCCGTCATCGCGGTGCCGGTCATGCCGGCCAGCTTGTCGTAGAGCCGGAAGTAGTTCTGGAAGGTGATCGTGGCGAGGGTCACGCTCTCGCGCTGAACCCGCAGGCCCTCCTTGGCCTCGATCGCCTGGTGGAGGCCCTCGGACCAGCGCCGGCCGGGCATCTTTCGGCCGGTGAACTCGTCGACGATCACGATTTCGCCGTCCTCGACGATGTAGTCGCGGTCGAGCTTGTAGAGGGCGTGGGCCCGCAGGGCCTGCTCGAAGTGGCGCGCCAGGCGCGGGTCGGCGTCGTAAAGGTTCGGGACACCGACCCACTTCTCGATCTTGTCGATGCCGTCCTCGGTCGGGGCGACCTGCTTGTCCTTGAGATCGACGAAGTAGTCGCCGCCCTCCTCGGCGCCCTCGGCCCGGCCGCGGAGGCGGGGGACGAGCTTCGCGAACGTGTAGTAAAGGTCCGCCGACTCCTCCGCCTGGCCGCTGATGATCAGCGGCGTCCGGGCTTCGTCGATGAGGATGTTGTCGACCTCGTCGACGATCGCGAAGGCGCGCTCGCGTTGGACGCGCTGGTCGAGCTCGACGACCATGTTGTCGCGAAGGTAGTCGAAGCCGAACTCGTTGTTCGTGCCATAGGTCACGTCGGCGGCGTACGCCTCGCGCCGCTCGACGGGGCGGAGGTTGATGAGCCGCTCGTCGGTGGTCGGGTAGCCGGGCTCGAACACGTAGCTCGTGTCATGGGTGATGATCCCGACCGAGATCCCGAGGAAGTGGTAGATCGGGCCCATCCACTGCGCGTCGCGCCGGGCGAGGTAGTCGTTGACCGTGACCAGGTGCGCGCCCCGACCGGTCAGCGCGTTGAGGATGAGGGCCAGGGGCGCGACGAGGGTCTTGCCCTCGCCGGTCTTCATCTCCGCGATCTTGCCCTCGTGGAGGACGGCGCCGCCGATCAGCTGGACGTCGAAGTGGCGCATCCCGAGCGTCCGCTTCATCGCCTCCCGGGCTGCCCCGAACACCTCCGGGAGCGCGGCGTCCATCGCCGCCTGCGCCCGCCCGTTGGCCCGCTTTCGACGGTCGCGCGCGAGCTCGCGGCGGCGCTCGGGATCGGGGTTCTCGAGCTCGTCCTCGGACGGCTCGTCCTCCTGGGCCGCAGCTCGAACCTCGGCCCGGATGTCGTCGATCCGGCTCCGGATCTCGTCGTCCGAGAGGCCCTCGAGCTCCGCCTCGAGCGCGTTCGCGTCATCGACGAACGCCTGGAGCCGATGGAGCTCGCGCTCGTTCGAATCCACGAACCGCGAGAGAAAGCCGAGCATGACCCGGGGAGTATATGGGAGGCCCCTGGGCGCCCTGTTCAGGCTCGCCGTGGGGCCTCATTCGACGATCGGCGCTCGATGCCAATGCGGCGGCAGCCAACGTGGCAGATGTGGGCATTGCCCACGACTGAGACGCGTTTCGGCCCCGCGGACGGTGGCGGCGAGCGGGAACGTCGTCGATTGTGGCTTCGTACCCACACAACGGACCCGTTGGGGCGCGCCGCGATGGCCAATCCGTCTCGGTGGTGGGAGATCCCCACGCTCAGCCGCCCGGGCGCCCAGCTCGTGCCGGATGCTCTCCGGCCCACGCCGTCGAGAGCTCAGTGCCAGAAACCTGTCCCGTAACCGAGGAGCAGGAGCACGAAGGTGAGCGCGGCGAGACCGACCCAGAAGCCGATCGAGAGCGCGGTCGGCGTCGGGTTCATCTCCGCGTTGCGGAGCGCCGGCAGCTGGTTGCCCGGGAGGGACTGACCCCAGCGGACGGATCGGAGCTGGCGCCGCCAGTTCTGGTCCTCGACCTGGCGCCGTTCGAGGCCGCCCTGGCCGTCCGGTCGATGGAGCTGGAGGCTCATTCGGTGCCCTCCGTACGCGAGCCGGCCGCAACCGGCCTTCGGCCGAGATCGAGCGGTGGGCTGCCGCCGAGCGATGGGTCGCCGTCGTCGGTCTCGTCGTCGCGGCTGTCGAACTCGCGCTCGATGCCGTCCTCCCACAGGATCATCTCCTGGGTGAACGATAGCTCGCTGCTGAACAGCGCCCCGACGGACTCGCCCCGATGGATCCGCTTGATCGCCTCGCCGATGAGCGGCGCAACCGAGATCGTGGTGATCTGGGGCAGGCGCTTCGCGGCCGGCAGCGGGATCGAGTCGGTCAGCACGACCTCGCGCAGCGACGACTCGCGGATGCGGTCGACGGCGGGATCGGACAGGATCCCGTGCGTGGCACAGGCGTAGATCTCGTTGACCCCCTCGCGCTCGAGGGCGCGGACGATCTCGATGAGCGTTCCGGCGGTGTCGATCTCGTCGTCGACGATGATCGCCCGCCGCCCCCGGACGTCGCCGATCACGTTGAGCAGCTCGGCCTTGTCCAGGTTGCCCTGGCGGCGCTTCTCGATGATCGCCAGCGGCGCGTCGAGCATCTCGGCGAAGGCCCGGGCCCGCTTGGCGAACCCGAGGTCGGTGACGACCACCGACCGATCGAGCCGCTTCGCCCGAAAGTAGTTCGACAGGAGATGGACGGCGGTCAGCTCGTCGACGGGGATGTTGAAGAAGCCCTGGATCTGGCCCTGGTGAAGGTCGAGGGTGAGGATCCGGTCGGCGCCGGCGACCGTGATCATGTCGGCGATGAGCCGAGCGGTGATCGGGACGCGGGGCTGGTCCTTCTTGTCGGACCGGCCATAGCCGTAGTAGGGGACGACCGCGGTGATCCGCCCAGCCGACGCCCGCTTGAAGGCGTCGATCATGATCAGCAGCTCCATGATCGACTGGTTCACCGGACGGGAGGTGGGCTGGACGAGGAAGACGTCCTTCTCGCGAACGTTGTCGAGGATCTTGACGAAGATGTTCTCGTTCGCGAACTGGAACACCTCCGCGACGCCCGGCTTCGTTCCGAGGGAGCGGCAGATCTTCCGGGCGAGCTCCGGATTGGCGTTGCCGTAGTAGATCTCGAACTGGTCGGCGTACAACGGCGCCTCCTGTTCGCCGAACCCCGGCGGCCCACCGCGATGGGACCCGCGACCGATCCCCGACCTCGGGTCGATCACGCCCCCGTCCCGTCCCGACCGCCGCCGCCGCCCGTCGGTGGCTCGGGGCCGTCATTGTCGCCGATGGCGGTCTGCTCCGCCAACCCGGCCCGGAAGGCGGCGATCCCGACGACGCGGTCACCCTCGTTGAGCCGCATCACGATCACGCCACGGGCACCCGACGAGTAGCGGTTGATCGTCCGAACGTCGGTGCGTACGACCTGCCCGCGTTCGGAGATCAGGAGCAGCTCCTCGTCCTCCTCGGTCACCTGCTGGACGGCGGCAACGTTGCCGGTCTTGCGACCTTCGAGCGAGATGAGCCCGACGCCCTGGCCGCCGCGGTGCTTGCGCCGGAACTCGGACATCGCGACCCGCTTGCCGTAGCCGGTCTCGGTGAGCACCAGGAGGTCGGCCTCGGGATCGACCACGCTCATCCCCACGACGTAGTCGCCCTGGCGCGCGAGCCGGATGCCGATCACGCCGGCGGCGTCGCGGCCCATCGGCCGGACCTCCGATTCGTGGAAACGGGCGATCTTGCCGAGCGCCGTCGCGATGATGATCGCGTCGCTGCCGGTGGAGACGTCGACCCAGGCGAGCTCGTCGTTCGGGTTGAGCGTGATGGCCCGGATCCCGCTGCTCCGGACCTTCTCGAACTGCTCGAGGGGCGTCTTCTTGATCACGCCGTTGCGTGTCGCGAGGACCAGGAACCGGCCCTCCTCGAAGTTGGGCAGGACGATCGTGGCCATCGGGACCTCGCCCGCCTCGACCTGGACGCCGGGCAGGTTGATGATCGGGATGCCCTTCGCCTGGCGGCTGGCGTCCGGGATCTGGTGGACCTTGGCGCTGAAGACGCGGCCCCGGTTGGTGAAGAACAGCGCCCAGTCGTGGGTGTTCGCGACGAGGAGGCTGTCGACCGCGTCCTCCTCGCGAGTGACGTGGCCGATGATCCCCTTGCCCCCGCGGTGCTGGCGACGGTACGTCGCGACCGGCTGGCGCTTGATGTAGCCGCGGTCGCTGATCGTGATGACGTCGTCCTCGTCGGCGATCAGGTCCTCGTCGGTCATCTCGCGCGAGGCGCTGTCCTCGACACGCGTCTTCCGCTCGCCGGCGTAGCGCTTCTTGAGGTCGGCCAGCTCGTCCTTGAGGATCGCCAGCACCCGCGACGGGTTCGCCAGGATGTCCTCGAGCTCGGCGATCAGCTGGATGACCTGGAGGTACTCGTCCTCGATCTTCTTGCGCTCGAGCGCGGCGAGCCGGGCGAGCCGCATGTCGAGGATCGCCTGGGCCTGGGGCTCGCTGAGCGAAAACCGCGACATCAGGTTCTGCCGGGCGAGCTCGACGTCGGCGGATTCGCGGATGGTCCGGATCACCTCGTCGAGGTTGTCGAGGGCGATCTTGAGGCCCTCGAGGATGTGCGCCCGTGCCCGCGCCTTCTCGAGGTCGAACTCGGTCCGCCGCCGGACGACCTCGCGGCGGTAGTCGACGTAGTGCTGAAGCGCGGCCTTGAGCGGCAGCGTCTGGGGCTGGCCGTCGACGAGGGCGAGCATGTTCATGTTGAACGCGAGCTGCATCGGCGTGTGCTTGAACAGGTTGTTGAGCACCTTGTGGGGGTTCGCGTCGCGCTTGATCTCGATGAAGATCCGCATGCCATCACGGTCGCTCTCGTCGCGCAGGTCGCTGATGCCCTCGATCCGCTTGTCCTTGACGAGGTCCGCGATCTTCTCGAGCAGTGCGGCCTTGTTCACCTGGTACGGCAGCTCGGTGACGATGATCGCGACGCGGTCGTTGCGGCTCTCCTCGAAGGCGACCTGGGCTCGCATCACGACGCGGCCCCGGCCGTGGGCATACATCTGGCGGATCGCGTCGACGGTCTCGTTCTCGCCGGTCAGCGGGTTCCGCTGCTGCTCGTACCGAAAGATCGTCGCGCCGGTCGGGAAGTCGGGGCCCTGGACGAAGCCGCACAGGTCGTCCGAGCTGAGGTCGGGGTCGTCGATGAGGGCCGCGGTCGCGTCGCAGATCTCACCGAGGTGGTGGGGCGGGATGTTCGTCGCCATACCGACCGCGATGCCGCTCGACCCATTCACGAGCAGATTCGGGAGTTTCGCGGGCAGAACAGACGGTTCTTTCTGCGTCCCGTCGTAATTGTCGACGAAATCGACGGTGTCCTTGTCGATGTCGGCCAGCATTTCCGACGCAATCGCGGTCAGGCGAGCCTCGGTGTACCGCATGGCGGCCGCGCTGTCGCCATCGACCGATCCGAAGTTGCCCTGGCCGTCGACGAGCGGGTAGCGCATCGAGAAGTCCTGGGCGAGTCGGACCAGGGCGTCGTAGAGGGCGACGTCGCCGTGGGGGTGGTACTTCCCCATGACCTCGCCGACGATCGCCGCGCACTTGCGGTACGAGCTCGTCGCCGACAGGCCCATCTCGCCCATCGTGTAGAGGATCCGACGGTGGACCGGCTTGAGGCCGTCGCGGACGTCGGGCAGGGCGCGCGCCACGATCACGCTCATCGCGTAGTCGAGGTAGCTGACCCGCATCTCGTCCTCGATCCGGACCCCCCGGACCGTCCCGAAGTCCTCGGTCACGCGACGCTCCTCCGCAGCTCGGCGCCGCCGATTGGGATCCGCTCAGCCGCCTCCCCGCCCAGCGGGGGCACGCCGCCCGCCGAGACGAAGGCTCCGGCGATCGCCGCCGCGTCGGACGTCGAGGGTGCGCCCGGTCGCCTGCGAATGCCCTCGAGGCGGGTTCGAATGGCCTCAGCCGTCGGCGGCGGCAGCTTCGCCAGCGTGTCGCGCAGGACCCAGGCGCGGTGGCCGTCATCCGACGCGGCCGTGCGTTCGGCCTCGGCGATCACGAAAGCGACGATGGCGCCGGGGTCGACGAGCATGAGCGAGCGCAGCGCCCAGGCGAGCGACTTCCCGACGATCGCAGAGTCGTCGCCGATGAGCGAGCCGATCAGCGGCAGGGCCTGACGCGCCACCTCGGGCGCGCGACCGGTCGCCCGGTCGACGAAGGGGATCGTCGCGATCGTCGACCCGACGAGCCGGCGCTCCCATGCGGACGGCGAGAACACGAGGGCGCCGAGCTCGGCCCAGCGAAACGACTCCACGAGGATGCCCCGTCCGACGGGATGGGCAAGGGCGTCGACCGTGATCCAGTCCGCGGCTTCCTTCGAGGCGCGCCGGAGCATCTGCCAGGCCTGCTCGGGCTCGACGAGGACGAGCCGCTCGAGGGCATGGAACGCCAGCCAGCGGGCCTCGAGCATCGGCAGCCGGAACAGCCGGTCGCAGGCGACGAGCACGTTGATCGGCGAGTCGTCCCGGGCCGCACGAGCGAACGCTCGGCCGGCCCGCTCGACCAGGAAGAACGAGACGCCCACGATCGGGTCGATCCCGGGAGCGACTCGGTAGAGGCCGCCGCGATCGTGCTCCGTGGCGAGCTCCCGGAGGCCGCGCTCGGCGACCTCCGCCACCGCCGTGGGATCGGCCAGCTCCGCGGCGAGGCGTCGGCCGAGATCCTCGGCGGCGGCCCGGCGCGGGTCCGTCGCAGCGCCCGTCATCGCTTCGCGCCCACCGCGCTCCGCGCGCCCGCGCGATCGGCCGGCTCGGCCGTCGGGACGCGTGTTGTCCCGAAACCGCGGAAGCCGTAGTGCTCCTGGAGCTCCCGCCGTCGGTCATCGGGAGCCGCGAGGTACGTCCCGGTCGCGCTCGCCAGCAGCGTTCCGTCGGCGGTCTCGAGGCGGGCGGACGTTTGGAACAGGCGGCGGCGCGACTCGAGGAGCGCTCCCTCAGCGCGAATCCGTTCGCCGATGCGGACGGGACGCCGGAAGTCGATCGCCATGCGCGCAGTCACGCCCCAGGCGTCCGTCGACACGAGGGACCAGGCCATGACTTCGTCGAGGAGGGTGGCGACGATCCCGCCATGCGCGATCCCCTCCCAGCCCTCGAACCGGTCATCGAGGTCGAGCTCGGTCCACGCGCGACCGCGCTCGAGATGGAGGTCGAGGCGCAGGCCGTTCGTGTTCAGGGTCCCGCAGGCGAAACAGTTGTGGGCGTTGATCTCGACCGGTTCGCCGTCGAGCTGGAGGACCTGCCGCTCAGACGTCAAGGTTGCGGACCTTCCGCGCCTCGGTCTTGATGAAATCCTTGCGCGGCGCAACCTTCTCGCCCATCAGCATCGTGAAGATCTCGTCCGCGCCTGCCGCGTCCTCGCTGTCGACGCGCAGCAGCGTCCGGGTCTCAGGGTTCATCGTCGTCTCCCAGAGCTGATCGGCGTTCATCTCGCCGAGGCCCTTGAACCGCTGGACCGTCAGGTTCCTGGTGTTCATCTCCTTGACGATCTGGTCGCGCTCCTTCTCGCTCTGGGCGTAGCGGGTCTGCTTGCCGGTGCTGACCCGGTAGAGCGGTGGCTGGGCGATGTAGAGGTAGCCGCTCTCGATGACCGCGGGCATGTGCCGGTAGAAGAACGTCAGGAGGAGCGTCCGGATGTGAGCCCCGTCCACGTCGGCGTCGGTCATGATGATGATCCGGTGGTAGCGCAGCTTCGTGAGGTCGAAGGCGTCGCCGATGCCGCCGCCGAGGGCGATGATCAGCGGCCGGACGTTCTCGCTCGAGAGGATCTTGTCGAGCCGCGCCTTCTCGACGTTGAGAAGCTTGCCCCGAAGCGGTAGCACTGCCTGGAAGCGTCGGTCGCGGCCCTGCTTCGCGGAGCCGCCGGCCGAATCGCCCTCGACGATGTAGAGCTCGCTGCGCGCGGGATCGCGTTCCTGGCAGTCGGCGAGCTTGCCCGGGAGCGACAGACCCTCGAGCGCGCCCTTGCGGATGACGAGGTCCCGCGCCTTGCGAGCCGCCTCACGTGCGCGGGCGGCGGTGAGACACTTCTCGATGATCCGTCGCCCGTCGCCCGGGTTCTCGTCGAGGTACTGCCCGAGCGCGTCGGCAACGGCGGTCTCGACCTGGCCGCTCACCTCGGCGTTCCCGAGCTTTGCCTTCGTCTGGCCCTCGAACTGCGGCTCGGTCAGCTTGACGCTGATCACCGCCGTCAGGCCCTCCCGGACGTCGTCGCCGGAGAGGTTTGCGTCGGAGTCCTTGAGCACGCTCGCCCGGCGAGCCCAGTCGTTGAGGCTCCGCGTCAGCGCTCGCCTGAAGCCCGTGACGTGCGTGCCGCCGTCGACGGTGTTGATGTTGTTGGCGAACGCGAGCAGGGTCTCGGTGTACGAGTCGTTGTACTGGATGGCCGCCTCGATGGTCGTCGAGCCTTCGCGCCGCTCGACGTACACCGGCCGAGGGTGAAGCGCCTCCTTGTTCCGGTTCAGATGGCGGACGAACGAGATGAGGCCGCCCTCGAAGTAGAACGAGCGCTCCCGCGCCGAGCGCTCGTCGACGAGCGTGATCCAGACGCCCTTCGTCAGATACGCGGACTCGCGCAGTCGCTGGACGATGGTGTCGAACGAGTAGTCGGTCGTCTCGAACATCTCGGGGTCGGCGCGGAAGCGGGTGGTCGTGCCCCGTCGCGAACCCTGCGTTCCGGCCCTGACGACGGCGCCCGTCGGCTTGCCGCGGACGTACTCCTGCGCCCACACATGGCCGTCGCGGGCGGTTTCGACGCGCATCCACTCGGAAAGCGCGTTGACGACGCTCACGCCGACCCCGTGGAGGCCGCCCGAGACCTTGTAGCCGCCGCCACCGAACTTGCCGCCGGCGTGGAGCACGGTCAGCACGGTCGTGACGGCCGGCAGGTCCTGACCCGGCGCGGTGTCGGTGGGGATGCCGCGGCCGTTGTCCTCGACCCGCAGACCACCGTCCTCGAGCAGCGTGACGACGATCCGGTCGCAGTAGCCGGCCAGCGACTCGTCCACCGCGTTGTCGATGATCTCCCAGACCAGGTGGTGCAGGCCGCGCTCGCCGGTCGAGCCGATGTACATGCCCGGACGCTTGCGGACCGCCTCGAGGCCCTCGAGCACGGTGATCGCGGAGGCGTCGTAGGTCATGCCGTTGGGCGGCTCGGGGGTGGCGCGGACGGGGGCTGACGGCGAGTCGGACGGGGCGTCTGGCTGGGAGTCGGTGGACAGGACTTCTGGCTCGGGCGTCTCGTCGCTCACGCGCACCTCTTCTTCG
>DASXWX010000192.1:0-3767 GCA_036503395.1 Candidatus Limnocylindrales bacterium | reverse complement strand
TCCTCGAACGGTCGGCGGGGTCGACGGCGGTTCCGGCCGAGTAGCGCGAGCTCAGGCGGCCACGGGCGACGAGGCTGTCCTCCGCCGTCGCGCCATCGCGGGCGGCTCGACGGCAAACAGCCCGAGGCCGACCAGGCCGATCAGGCCGCCGACGGTCAGCGCGATCCCGAGGCCGGCGCCGTCCGCGAGCACGGCGCCGGCGATCGGGGCGACGATCCCGACGGCGTTCGCGGCCGCGTAATCGGCCGAGGTGAAGACGATCGCCCGCTCGGCCGGGACGCGCTTCATCAGCTCGTCGAAGAGCGCCAGCGACAGGCCCGCGTTCGCGGCCGCCCCGATCGCGGTCGCGACGCCGGCCAGCAGCGCGTTCGGGCTGAGCGCCAGCAGGATCGGGTAGGCGGCGGTGAGCAGGGCCGACGTGAGGAGCACGCTCCGTCCGCCACGGCGACGGGCCAGGCGGCGCCAGCCGTGGTAGGCGCCGAACGTCGCGATCGAGCCCGCGGTGACGATGAGGCCGATCTCGGCGTCGCTGGCGTGGACGCCGCGGACGTAGGCCAGCGTCACGAGCGGCGTGACGAGCTTGATCGAGCCGGCGACGGTCACGTGGGCGAGGAGGTACCCCGCGAATGGCCGATGCCGACCGAGCAGCTCCGCCCAGCGCCCCGGCGCGAGCGCCCGGAGCGACAGCCGGCCCGCGGGTGATGGCCTCGTCCCCCGGATGAGCCGGATCCGCGACTCTGCCCGCGCCGCGACGACGCCGCCGGCGGCGAACGCGCCGAGCACGACCGCGTCGTTGAGCGGGAACGGCAGGGCCTCGAGGAGCCAGCCGATGACGACGACGGAGATCGCGCCAGACAGCGCCATCGTCGCCCAGCGCCGACCGAGCAGCTCGTAGCGGCCGCGCGCACCCGCGGCATCGTTCATCACGATCGTGAACGCGACCTGGCCGATGGTCGCGGGAGCCGCGACCTCGGCCCAGACTCCGAGGATCGCAGGGACGGCGACTCCCGGCGGCGCGGCGACGACGAGGACGGCCATCAGGCCGTAGCCGAGCCATGCGACGAGGCGGGAGATGCTGAACCAGCGGACGAGGTCCGGCCGGCCCTCGAGGAACGAGCCGATCGGGACCGCCAGCAGGAGCGCCGCGACCGCCGGCATGACCGTGATCAGCCCGACGTCGAGGCTCGACCCGCCGAGCCGGGCGACGATGACCGGCAGGAACGGCGTGGCGGCGTTCGTGACGCCGACGGCGAGCGAGTCGACCCGCAGCACGCGGTCGTTGTGCTGCTCGAGGTCGTGGCGTCGACGTTCCTCGTCGGGCGTCTCGGCCGCGGGCGCGGGCGCGCGGAAGCGGGAACGGTCGAGGACGCGGAACACGTCTCCCATTGTCGAGCCCGTGCTCGATTCGCGAAGGGGCTCGAAGGTGGGGGTCGGCTCAGCCGTCCGGGTCGGCTCAGCCGTCCGACTCGGTCGTCGGGACCGCGTGGACGATTGGCTCGAGGTCGAGCGAGGCCGTCCAGTCGGCGACCTCGCCGCACGTCGCGATCCAGAGGCCGTCGGTCGCCTTGGCCCGCTCCACGAGGGTCGCGAGCGCCCGGGCCCGGGATGCCCGCCCGGAGAGGAACGGATGGTTCGTGAGCACGAACACGCCGCCCTCGTCGGCGAGCGCCTCGAGCTCGAGCGTCCAGCGCTCGAGGAGCTCGGTCGGTCGGGCGATCCAGCCCGAGCCGGTGATCGCGGGCAGGTAGGCGTAGGCCTCCCAGTCGTCGAGGGCCCACTGGATCGGCAGCTCGACGAGCGTGCGGCTCCCGGCGCCCGGTGGCGCGTCCGTTGCCCCGAGCCGGTACGGGCGATCGGCGTCCATCAGGCTCGAGTCGTAGTCGAAACCGCCCTCGACCAGGAGCCCTGGAAGCTCGGCCGAGGCCTCCCACATCGGGGCCCGGTAGCCGCGCGGCCGGACGCCGGCGACCGCGTCGAGGGCCTCGAGACCGCGAGCCAGCCGCCGCGCCTGGAGCCCGCGGTCGGCGCCGCGCGAGGACTCGTGGAGGTAGCCGTGGTGGCCGATCTCGTGGCCCGCATCGCGGATCGCACGGACGGTGTCGGGCCAGCGCTCGGCCACCCAGCCGGGGACGAAGAACGTGGCCCGGATAGCAGCCCGGTCGAGGAGCCGCAGCAGGCGGGGCACGCCGGTCCGCGGGCCGTACGCCTGGTGGGTCATCACGTCGAGCCAGGTCGCGGCCTCGGGGCGGTCGAAGAGGACCGGGCTCTCCGCGTCGACGTCGAAGGTGAAGCAGGCCGCCGCGCGGACCCCGTCCGGCCAGCGGAAGCGGTTCCCCTCGGCCGTCACCGGTCGACGCGACGGCGCGCGACGAGCGAGACCATCTCGTAGGCGAGGTTCGCGGCCAGGAATGCCGTCTGCGACGCCGGATCGTAGGCAGGGATCACCTCGACCACGTCGAAGCCGACGAACTCGATGCCGCCGAGCGCCCGGACGATCGCCAGCGCGTCGTGCGCCGAGAGGCCGCCCGGCTCCGGGGTGCCGGTCCCGGGCGCGAACGCCGGGTCGACGACGTCGATGTCGAAGCTGATGAACGCGGTCGCCTCCCCCACCCGCTCGCGGATCCGCCTGGCGGTCTCCTCGGGACCGATCCGGAGGACCTCCTCGGTCGTGAGGTAGTCGAGGCCGAGCTCGCTTCGGAGCGAGGTCCAGTCGTCGGCGTCGTAGAGCGGGCCGCGCAGCCCGACCTCGAGCGAATGCGAGACGTCGACGAGGCCCTCCTCGATCGCGCGGCGCATCCACGTCCCGTGGTTGTACTTCTCGCCGAAGTAGCTGTCCCAGGCGTCGGTGTGGGAGTCGAAGTCGATGACCGCGACCGGCCCGCGCGACCGCGTCGCCCGGAGGTGCGGCAGCGTGCAGGCGTGGTCGCCGCCCACGAGGAGCGGCACGACGCCGGCGTCGACGATCGGCGCTACCTCGCGCGGGATCGCCTCGTAGCTCCGCTCGGTGAAGCCCGGGACGATCGCGACGTCGCCGTAGTCCACGCACGAGAGGACGTCGAACGGCTTGACGTCGAGGTTCGGGTTGTACGGCCGGAGCATCACGCTCGCCGCACGGACGGCGTTCGGCCCGAACCGGCCGCCGACACGGTACGTCACGCCGGTGTCGAACGGGACGCCGACGACGGCGAGGTCGACGTCGGTCAGGTCCCGCACGAGCGGGAGACGGAAGAACGTCGAGGGGCCGGTGAACCGCGGCGACTGCATCGAGTCGGCCTGGGCGTAGCGAGGGCGCTGGGCGGGCGGCTGCGGGTCAGACATGGTTGATGTCATACACCGACGGGATCGCGCTGCCGAACGCGAAGACCGCGCCGAGGACGGCGACGGCGACGGCGATGACGATCGCGTCGAGCGGGCCGAACGACAGCTCGTCCAGGTAGCTCCGCTCGACCGGGGCGCCGAACCCCCGCGACTCGATCGCGACGTCGAGGTCCGACGCCCGCCGGAGGAGCGTGAGCACGAGGGGGATGAAGACCGGGACGTAGCCGCGGAAGACCCGGGTCAGGAACGGCATCGCCTCGACGTCGTATCCGCGCAGCCGCTGGGCCGAGATGATGTCGCGGAACGTCTGCCCGACGAGCGGCGTGAACCGCATCGCGACGCCGAACGTGAAGATGAACTTGTACGGGAGCCTGAGCTTCGCCAAAGCCGCCATCAGCCGGGGCATCGGGGTGGTGAACGTGAGGACCGGGATGAACGAGACGACGGCC